>NZ_JACNDU010000021.1:0-94439 GCF_017351735.1 Pseudomonas sp. FW300-N2A2
CCCTCGAAAACCGCATTGCAACTTCAGACCGCCATCGCTGGCAAGCCAGCTCCTACAAGACCGCGGCGTGCAGGCAGTAATGATCGCTCCCAAAACACGCACAACCCTGTAGGAGCCGGCTTGCTGGCGATGGGGCCCTCGAAATCGGCATTGCAATCTCAGACCGCTATCACTGGTAAACGGAACGCTGTCCGGTCGCTCATACAAGGGATCTGGTCCTGAATCAGGCGTTGAACGGGTTGTATGAGCGGATTGAGGAGGAGATATTGCACAGCCTATCTTCCGACGTTCGAGGTAATCAGATTGCTAACCGGCCTCAACCACCTGACCCTCGCCGTCACCGACCTGAACCGCAGCGTGGCGTTCTATCACGACCTCTTGCAACTTCAGCTAAGCGCCACATGGGACTCCGGCGCCTATCTCTCGCTACCCGGCCTGTGGTTGTGCCTTTCCCTCGATCCCCTGCGCAACACTGAACCCGCCACCGACTACACCCATTACGCCTTCAGCATCAGCGCATCCGGCTTCCTGCCATTCGTTGAGCGCCTTCGTGCCGCCAACGTCCGCGAATGGCGCGATAACCGCAGCGAAGGTGCGTCCTTCTACTTCCTAGACCCCGACAGCCACAAGCTCGAAGCCCATGTCGGCGACCTGGCGTCGCGATTGGCAGCCTGTCGTCAGCGGCCGTACGCAGGAATGAAGTTCTTCGACGATCAGTCAGTCGATTCCTCGGGACCTGATATAGACTTGCGCCCATTCACCGGATAGTACAAAAGGATTTCCCGATGACCCCATCGCTGTTAATGGCCGTTCTCGCCTCGGGCTTTATCTACGGCATCACGCCCGGGCCCGGCGTTTTGGCGGTGTTCGGTATTGGTGCAGCGCGTGGGCGAAGGGCAGGGGCAGGGTTTTTGTGCGGGCATTTGCTCGGGGACGTGGTTTGGTGCAGCACCGCGCTGATCGCGATTGTCGGTGCGCGGGAAATCGGCAGCACCGCGTTTGACGTGTTGGGCGTGCTCAGCGGGCTCTATCTGTTCTGGCTCGGTTTGCGCGCGGTGCGGGCCAAACGCAGCAGCGCCGAAGCGCCGCAAGGCCCGGCGCGGCAGCCGTTCTGGCACGGCATTCTGTTCGGTCTGACCAATCCCAAAGCCTATCCGGTCGCGGTGGCGACTTTTACGGCGTTGCTGTCCAGCCGTGCGGAACTGCTGCATTGGTCGATGTTGCCCTGGCTGATCGTTCTGAGCTTCGTTGGCGGTTTGATCGCCTACGCTATCCTCATTGGCATCGTCGGTGCACGGCAGGTGCGCAGCCTGTATCAACGGCATGAACTGGCGATCACCCGGTTGTGCGGGGTGATGTTTATCGGTTTCGCCATCAACGCCCTGGTGCATGCCTTGCCGGGGCTGATGCCGAACAAGGCTTGAAACTGATCGCAGGGACGCGTCAGCGGCATCATCACTGGTCAGGGATGGTTCTTTATTGCTGCATTGTTCGGACATGCTCTCTGCACCATGGCAACCAGAAATTCCGCGCCGTCGGCGAGTTACATCGATCTACTGCTGGACGCCGTTTGCGCGGTCGATAAACAGGGTCGCTTTGTTTTTGTCAGCGCGGCCTGCGAGCGCATTTTCGGCTACACGCCTGACGAGTTGGTCGGCCAGCCGATGATCGAACTGGTGCATCCCGCCGACCGCCAGCGCACCCTCGACGCCGCGCGGGAGATCATGGGCGGCGACCCCAAACTCAACTTCGAAAACCGCTACGTGCGCAAGGATGGCCGGGTGGTGCATATCCTGTGGTCCGCACGCTGGTCGGAAGTCGATCAACTGCGCATCGCCGTGGCCCGTGACATCACCGAACGCAAGCAGGCCGAGTCCCGACAAGCGGCGCTGTACGCGATCTCCGAAGCGGCCCACGCGGCGGAGGATTTGTTGGCGTTGTTCAAACGCATCCACCTGATCATCGGTGAATGGCTGCCGGCGCTGAACTTCTCCGTGGCGCTGTATGACGAGCATTGCGCGCAGCTCAATTTCCCTTACCACGTCGACGACAACGAGCAGCAACCCGAACAGCCTGGAACGGTGACCGGACGCTTGTGTGCCGAAGTTATCCGCAGCGGTCAACCGATCCTGCTGACCCCGAATCAGGAAAACACCCCCGCAGGATTCGAGGCGCTGGTCACGGGCCAGCATTCGCCATGCTGGCTGGGCGTGCCGTTGAACTCCCAGAAAGGCACCATCGGCGCGCTGATCGTCAAAAGTGTGGCGGGCGGCGAGCGCTACACCGAGCAAGACAAGGAACTGTTGCAGTACGTGTGTGCCCAGGTCGCCACCGCCATCGAGCGCAAGCAGTTGCACGCCCGGCTGCAGCGCATGGCCCAATACGATCAACTGACCCAACTGCCCAATCGCGAGTTGCTCCGGGACCGGCTGAAAGCCTCACTGGCACTGGCCAAGTCGGAAAGCGGGCGCATGGCGCTGTTGTACGTCGACCTCGACCGCTTCAAGGAAGTCAACGACACCCACGGCCATGCAGTCGGCGACATGCTGCTGCAAGCGGTCGCCAATCGTCTGAAAGGCTGCGTGCGGGAAACCGACACCGTGGCGCGCATCGGCGGCGATGAGTTCGTGGTGCTGCTGCACACCATTCAGGCCTCGGAAGATGCCGACAGCGTGGCGGGCAAAATCCGTCATATCCTGGCGCAACCGCTGCGGCTGGATGGGCACAGCCTGAACATTCAATTGAGCATCGGCGTCGCGCATTTTCCCGAGCATGGCACGGAAGAAAAGCAATTGTTCCGCCATGCCGACGAGGCGATGTACACAGCCAAACGCCAGCATCACCTGCGACTCGGGGCCTGAAAACCACGGCACCGTTCGTCGCGTCGATCCCGTTTTTTTTTAAACCTTTGCGGTGATGGAAATTCAGATCCTATGCGGGCTCCTGCTCGCTGCGATCATCACCAAGAGGTAGAGAATCATGCCTAACTCAAGAAACTCGAACTCGGGAAGTTTCGCCAACGATCGAACGAAGGCGTCTGAAGCCGGTCGCAAAGGTGGGAAAACGACCACCACGACTGTCGATAAAGAACCTTTGAAACCTGACATGGGCCGCAAAGGTGGCCAGAAATCCAAGTAGTGGTGAAAGTGGTTTTGATTGAGAGGCGGGAGCGAAAGCTCCCGTTTGAATTTATAGAGAGGAGGGCGCGACCATGAGCCAGATGGCCACCCGATTATGCAGCACCGGATTTGCCACGTTACTGGGCCTGTGTGCCAGCAGTGCCTTTGCCCAGTCACCCACCGAATTCATCAACGATGCCTCGGCCAAAGGCATGGCCGACATCGAAGCCAGTCGCCTGGCGCACCAGAAATCCGAATCCAAAGAGATCAAGGACTTCACCATCATCGTCATCAACGACCGCACCACTGCGAACCAGCACCTGGCGAAAATCGCCAGGCAACTGGATCTGCCGGTAGCGCCACGGGAAGAGGTGGTCGACAAGGCCAAAGCCTTGATGCCGCAAGTGCAGGAGCGCGATTCTTTTGATCAGGCATACGCCGCGAGCCAGGTGAAAACCACGCAGGAAGCCATCGAACAACTGGAGCAGGAGGCGCAGACCACCGACGTACCGGAAATCAAAGCCTTCGCTGAAGAAACCCTGCCCAAACTGCAGAACCACCTGCAAATGGCCAGGGCGCTGCAAGCAGATTGCTGACGCGCTTTCTGTAGGAGCCGGCTTGCTGGCGATCCGGACAACGCGGTGTGGCTGATTAACCGCGGTGATGCCATCGCCAGCAAGCCGGCTCCTACAGATCAGGGCACCCTTATTTCAACCGCCCAACTGAAATACCCCAATGCCTCGCAGTTTTTATCAACCAGCATGAAATGCAGCTCACACGCCTCAACTCCGGCGGCGAGTCGGGTGCATGCCCAATAATGATCATCGGCTTGGTGAGTACCCGGTTCAGTCGGGTTTTCAGTGTCGGGTGCCGGCACTGTCAGGTCGCCCCGCACCACCAGTTCCGGCGTCGATAATACGCCGGCATCACCCACAGACATCTCGTAAAACACTACGCTGTGCTCAGCGAGCAAGCTGACGGTTCTTCCACGGATATGGAAAGTCGCATCGCTGCCAGCGGTCAACGTGATCAGGCTGTCATTTGTTGTACTTTGTGATGCTGGTGATCCGTTGATGCTGAAGACGAATCCATCGGAAATGGGTGTCGGATTTTCCGCCTCAAGACTCGGGTTCGGGTAGCGCAAAAGCAGTGATTCGGCATCGACGATCAGCAACACATTGTTGGCAGTCGCGACGCTTGAGGAAGGAGATTTGATCGGTTCGGAAGTCATCATGGATTCCTTTCATGATGGTGACACTTGACGGCAGCCGCTTCGGTTTATGCAAGGCATTCCGTTCCTGTCGAGGCGGCAACGCAGTCAGCAAAAGCCCCTCGTTGCCAAGGGGCCTGACGCTCGTCAGTTGCGGATGGTGATGAACGGGTCCCACGAACAGCAGCCGACGATCTTGCACTCGCGATCCACGATCAGGAAGTGGAAGTGATAGGTCACGCTGCCGCTGGACAGGGTTTCCGAAGACCAGTAATGGTTATCGACTTTCTGGCAGCTGGGCACTGATGGATTGCTGGTGTTGGGCACGGCTACGCAGGCAGTAGCCTTGCGTGGCGTGGGTGTGGAGATCAAGTCAAGGCCGACATTGCCGATGAATTTATAGAAAATCACCGCGGTCTCGAAGCTCTGCGACAGGCTGGTTTCACGCCAGCGAATCAGGTCGCCCACCTGGGCTTTCAAGTTGAGTTCGCCACCGGCCTGGCCGCTCACCACGTTGTTCTGGTTGGTCACCATGTACACGTGATTGACGTCGATCAGTGTCGGCGCAGCAGGGTTTTTGCTGATGTTCGGGTAGTTTTTCAGAATGGTTTCGGTGTCGATGGAAACCAGTACATCCGTGACTCGAGACATAGTGAAACTCCTTGTTCATAGTGAATGCCTGGCATCTTTCCAGGCTCAACAACGCTTGCTTGCCTTGCGGTCGTTGCGCAAACACTACGGACGGAACCCACCTGTCACGGGCATGAGCTGGCCTTGCTCCTTGAGTACAAACCAACGGGTTCGGGTTCCTTCCGACGGGCCGCGATTGGACTATAGAAGTGAAATTCAGGCTGTCAAAACTGCTTTGCTGATAGCTCGACGAACGGTCGATCTGGTTATGAATTCTGATCATTTGGCGATAAGAAACGACCTGCATATCCTTCGAACATCCAAAAGTCGGATAGGGAGGGGGGCGTGGGGCGAGGTATCGTAGCGAACCGGTTGTCGGCCAAGGCCCGGACAACGATTCGACAGGAGAACGCAATGAGTTGGTCCGCCAAGCAATACGTCGCTTTTGAAGATGAACGCACGCGCCCGGCCCGGGATCTGCTCGCGGCGATCCCGCCCGTTGAAGCACGCTCGGCCATCGACATCGGTTGCGGCCCCGGCAACTCGACCGAGCTGTTGCTGGAACGCTTCACCAGCGCCACGGTGCGCGGCGTCGACAGTTCGACCGACATGATCGAAGCCGCCCGCAAGCGCTTGCCGCAGGTGCAGTTCGACACCGTGGATATCGGCACCTGGAACGAGAGCGGTCCGTTCGACGTGATCTTCGCCAACGCGGTGTTGCAGTGGCTGCCCGATCACGCGAATTTGCTGCCGGCTCTGGTGAGCAAGCTTTCTCCCGGTGGCAGCCTGGCGATTCAGATGCCCGACAACCTCAACGAACCGTCCCATCGCCTGATGCGCGAAGTCGCTGCCGATGGCCCGTGGGCCAGCAAATTGGCGGACGCCGCCGGGCAACGCACGGAAATGGCCAGTGCCAGCGACTATTACTCGATGCTGCGACCGCACTGCGCGCGCGTCGATGTGTGGCGCACCACCTACCATCATCCGCTGGCGGGCGGTGCGTCGGGCGTGGTCGAGTGGTTCAAGGGCAGCGGCTTGCGGCCGTTTCTCGAACCGCTGGATGACGCGGAAAAGGCGCAATACCTCAAGCAATATCACACCGCTATCGAACAGGCGTACCCGACGCTGAGCGATGGTTCGGTGCTGCTGCCATTCCCGCGATTGTTCATCGTCGCCACCCGCTAAGTGCGGAAAAGGGACGGATAACGCTGAACGTCATCTGTCCCTTCGCTTGGTGCTCAAGTAATCGAAAAGAAACGACGCAAAGCCGAATAACCCGATCATTGAAATGATCATGAGCCCCAACTCTGAATTGTCCATGCTGATCTCTGCGTGAAAGGTGAGAGGGCAGGGTAGGTGGTTTTTTGTCGGGTTTGAGGGGGCGCTACGGCTTCTTTACTGACTGGTGGGGATCTATACGGAAACTATACGTGGGGCGGTTAAATGCGGAGAGCGCCTCGAAAGACGCCCTCAAATCACGGCACTACTTTTCCGTATCCATACGTCGCGCAATGACATCCATCACATCGCAGCCATCGCGTAGCGGTATGGAGCAGAGCAGTGCGAAGACGCTGAGAATCACCGAGTCGGTGATGATTTCACCACGCATCGCGAGGTTTTCCAGGACCTGCGTTACCGCGCCGATTCTGTAGCGGGCGGAGCTGAGTAGGGAATGCAGTGGTTGGGTGGTGTTGACGTAGAACGTGGGGAGGTCGTCGGCGTTGCTGGTTAAAGCCATGTAGTCATTCATGAGTGGTTACCTTGAAGTGAAGTTATGTCTCCTACCACTCGTTGTCGCCAAACAAAGGGTGGCAGCTGTACGCGGGTTGGCGAACCGGACAAGGCACAAACCGGCAGACCCGAAGGTCTCCCACGCACAGCCACCAAAAAACAGATAGCCGCGTGCGTTCAGAAAAGCTCCGAGCGGGCTCGGAGGTTTCTGTACCTTGCTATCGAGTCGCCAAACCCGATACGCCATTTGGGCGCGTTCGGACTATAGGTCTCATGACAAAGGCACAGCAATGGACAAGTCTACGGACAATTCCCAGAGTCGTGTAGGACCTTGCCTATTCAGCTATTGGCCACTTTAGGGCCATCAGTAAGGGGCAATCGCAATCAACGTTTCACTATATCCCGCCCACAAAAAAACCGGCCACTTGGGGCCGGTTGAGCATGTTTGAAACAAGATCTTCAGCTCTGCTGCAATACCTTGAGAGCTGCCGAAGCCAGAAAACCTGAGCGGCTTTTCTCTTCCGGATGATGCAGTACGTATTCGTCGATGCGGTTGAGAAGGTAGCCCGGCAGGGTAATGTTCAGCTTCTGGGCTTTGCCCAAGTACTTGGTAACATCGATATCCACCACCGCCCATGTACAACCAGCGTACTGAGGATTGGCCGCGTGCAGAGTGACTTTGTTCGCGGGTGGAATCGGTGAACCGTCCTCGGCAAGAATTTCGAAATGGCCCTCAATGGCTTCGCGAGCCATGGCCATCGCATCATCAAGATCCTCACCCGCAGAGAAACACCCCGGAATATCCGGTACCTCCACGCCCCAAGCGTGTTCGTCATCGCCCATTGAAATCGCAATTGGGTAAAGCATGTTCATTGTCCTCCAGGGACGCCGCGCATTGAGATCGTCAGAGCAGCGCCTGTTGCAAAATACTGATTGCCGTTTTTTTGAGCAGGTCCTTTTTCGGATGAGGAACTGTCACCAGCCCCGGTTTGGTCGGGTGCTTGAAGTGATGATGGCTACCCCTGATTCGAACCAGATACCAGCCATCCGCAACGATTTGGCTTATCAAAAATCGGCTATTCACATCACCTCCGTGTGGTGTGCTTAGGTGGTTACTATACCTACTGAATTTTTATGATCAACACTATAACCACTGAGCCTTCTCGGGCATCGATGGACAGGTGGTAAGAAACGAGTCTAGGAGGGCGCGAGGATAGGGGGTGGAGATGGCCTTAAATGAGGCATTTTCTATATTGCGGGGTTTTGCCAGCCCAACCGAAGCGCTTGCGTAGCTCAATCTCCAAGCATAAAAAACCGGCTATCAAAGCCGGTTTTTGAAACAGGGCAGACGCCACTCTTTCCGTCCGCCCCTTTCGCGCATTTGAGAACCGAAAATCCCTTAGCCGCTAATCAATCAACTGATCAACCAAAACCGCGTTGCTGTAGATCAGGCAGCCATCACTCGCTCGATGTCCCACCAGATGAAACTGACCGCGCTCGTTGTGGATATAGACGCGCATCTGGCAGTCGGACAAAGGCCCGTAGCCCCCTGGCAAGATCAACTCCAGTGTGCTCATGTCGACGTCAACCATGGCTTCCTTTTCATGGGTCTCCTGCAAGCGTTCTTCAGCCTCCTCCAGGCCCCGGTGGAGGGGGCCATCGACGTAAAAATGGATTTCACCTATGGGGGTCGATTTTTGTGCGCCGTTGAATTTGCACCAGCCTTCGATCGTCAAGGCACTCATGACGAAATCTCCGTTGTGGACGGCTGGACGTTGTAGCTCTTAGCCGTCATGGGTCTGACCGCTATACCCGACAAGGACCGTCTTCAGTGGCATTTTCAGCCGATCCCTGCCTGCGTAACACAGATACTAATTATAGCTGGCCACCGCGTTTCGCTTACTCGATGTCTCTGCGCGCCTGATTAGTCTGAAGGGGTGTTACTGAATAGAGACAGTTAGATATAGCGAATGGATTTTAAGTAATCAGCTTGATGCCCAGGTTGGAATATCCAGGTGCGCGGGCCTTGTAGCAACAGCGTCTGTAGCGCCCATGAACTATACTTCCAGCGAACTTTGCCACGACGAAAGGTGGTATTGGATCAGCCTGTTTTGGCGTCGGATGAGTCGTGATTAGACGCTGCTGTTCTGTGGGGATGCTTATGCATGCCAATGAGTGACAGGAATAGGAAGAAGGCAAAATGGCAATGGCAATTATTCTTGTCCTGATCGTTATTGCATCCGTGCTCTTCCATTTATTAGCGCCCTGGCATGCGGCACCACCCGCTTCCAATTGGGGGTCAATAGACACCACGCTGTTCATCACGCTGGTCATCAGCGGGATATTTTTCATCGCCATCACCGTGTTCATGGCGGTGGCCGTCATGCGTTTCCGTCACAAGGAAGGCGTCAGGGCCGCCTACCAGCCAGAAAATAAACGCTTGGAATTCTGGTTGATTGTCGTGACGTCGATCGGGATTGCCGGGATGTTGGCGCCAGGTCTTGTTGTTTATAACGATTTCATCCGGGTGCCCAAAAATGCGTATGAACTTGAGGTGGTCGCCCAGCAATGGCAATGGGCTTTTCGTTTTCCGGGCCAGGACGGGAAGTTGGGGAAGTCGGATATCAAGCTTGTTGATTCGGTCAATCCACTCGGTCTTGATCCCAAGGACCCTGTGGGACAGGATGATGTAATAGTCAGAAGTAATGAAGTTCGTCTTCCGGTCGATCAACCGGTGAAAGTCTTGTTGCGCTCCAAAGATGTTCTGCACAATTTTTATATACCGCAGATTCGCAGCAAGATGGACATGGTGCCGGGAATGGTGTCGTACTTCTGGTTTACGCCAACTGTCATGGGTAAGTATGAAGTGCTGTGTGCCGAGTATTGCGGCGTCGGTCATTACAATATGCGCGGCAATATGATCGTGGTCGACCAGGCCGCCTTCGCGCAATGGCTGGGCAGCCAGCCGACCTTTGCGCAGACATTGACCACGGCCGCCAGGCCCGGTCGGGACAGCGTGCTGGAAAAAGGCCGCCAACTGGTCGAGCAATACGGCTGCCATGCCTGCCATAGCCAGGATGGCAGTGCCAGTCTCGGCCCGGGATGGAAGGGCTTGTACGGCCGCACCGAACAACTCGCCGATGGCAGCAGCGTGCAGGTCGATGAGGCTTACCTCAAAGAGTCGATCCTCGATCCGAAGGCCCGCCTGGTGCAAGGCTACCCGCCGGTGATGGTGGCCTATACTCTCAAGGATGATGAATTGGCTGCTCTCATCGCCCTGATCAAATCGCTGGGTGCCGGGCAGCCAGCCGAAGAACCGTCTACCGGCGACGTGTCGGGCTCAGGTGACGATCTGGTGGCACAGGGACAGCGGCTGGCGCAGTCGCTCGGTTGTCTGGCCTGTCACAGTGTCGATGGCAGCAAGGGTATCGGCCCCGGTTGGCAGGGCCTGTATGGCAAGGCAGAAACCCTTGCCGACGGTACGAGCATCAAGGTCGATGAGGGCTATTTGAAAGAGTCGGTTCTCAATCCCGCTGCCAAAATCGTCAAGGGCTACGCAGCTGTCATGCCGCCCTTCACGCCGAGCGACAAGGAGCTGAACGCCCTGATCGCTTTTATCAAATCCAAAGCGAATGCTGACGCTGAATCGAGCAAGGCTGAGCCAGGGAAGTCGCCGTAAAGCCGCCAGAAACACACTGAAACTTCGGCCGGAGGATGACGTGATGGCCTATGCGGAGCAAGCCGAAACAGAGGCACTGCACGAGCCGAAAAGTTTCCTGACCAAATACATCTGGAGTCAGGACCACAAGGTCATTGCCGTTCAATATTCCTTGACGGCGCTGTTCGTGGGTCTTATCGCCGTGGTGCTGTCTGGCTTGATGCGCATGCAGATTGGCTTCCCCGGCAGTTTGGCGTTCATGGACGCCAGTGCTTATTATCAGGCGATGACCATGCACGGCATGATCATGGTTATTTATTTGCTGACGGCCTTGTTTCTGGGGGGCTTCGGCAACTATCTGATCCCGCTGATGGTGGGCGCCCGCGACATGGTCTTCCCCTACGTCAACATGCTCAGCTACTGGTTTTACCTGCTGGCAGTCGTAGTGTTGCTCTCTAGTTTCTTTGTCCCGGGCGGCCCCACCGGTTCGGGCTGGACGCTCTATCCGCCACAGTCCATTACTCAGGGGACACCGGGAGTCGAGTGGGGCATCGTCCTGATGCTCGTCTCTCTGGCGATTTTTATTGTTGCCGCCACCATGGGCGGGTTGAACTACGTCACCACGGTGTTGCAGGCGCGCACCCACGGCATGACGTTGTTCCGCATGCCGCTCTCGGTGTGGGGAATCTTCATGGCCTCGATCATGGCCTTGCTGGCGTTCCCGGCGTTGTTTGTCAGCGCCGTCATGATGCTGTTCGACAAACTGTTGGGCACCAGTTTCTTTATGCCGGCGATCATCTCGCTGGGGCAGCAACTCGATCATCAAGGGGGCAGCCCCATCTTGTTCCAGCACCTGTTCTGGTTCTTCGGCCACCCGGAGGTCTACATCGTTGCGCTCCCGGCGTTTGGCCTGGTCTCGGACCTGATCAGCACCCATGCGCGGAAAAACATCTTCGGTTACCGAATGATGGTGTGGGCCATTATCGCGATTGGCGTGCTTAGTTTTGTGGTCTGGGCGCACCATATGTATGTCAGCGGAATGAACCCGTACTTTGGCTTTTTCTTCGCTGTCACCACCTTGATCATCGCGGTGCCGACTGCATTGAAGGTCTACAACTGGGTGCTGACCCTGTGGCACGGCGACATTCATCTGACCGTGCCGATGCTGTTTGCCCTGGCCTTTATCGTCACCTTCCTGGTCGGTGGCCTGACCGGGTTGTTTCTCGGCAATGTGATCGTGGACATTCCGCTCTCGGACACCTATTTCGTCGTCGCCCATTTCCATATGGTCATGGGCGTCGCGCCGGTACTGGTGGTGTTTGGCGGCATTTATCACTGGTTCCCGAAAGTCACCGGGCGCCTGTTGAATGACACGCTGGGCAAGTTGCATTTCTGGATTACTTTCCTGGGCACCTACGCCATCTTCTTCCCCATGCACTACCTGGGTTTCCAGGGCATGCCGCGCCGTTATTACGCTTATGACAACTACGCGTTCATCCCGCAGTCGGCGCAAGAGTTGAATGCTTTCATTACGGTGGTGGCCTTGACCGTCGGCGTTTCCCAGTTGCTGTTTGTGCTCAACCTGGCCTGGAGCACTTTCAAGGGCAAGCCCGCCGGCGGCAACCCGTGGGGCGCAGCCAGCCTGGAATGGCAAACGCCGAACACTCCGCCGATACACGGTAACTGGGGCGCGAAGCTGCCGGTCGTGCATCGTTGGGCCTATGACTACAGCGTACCGGGGATCGAACAGGATTTCGTGCCGCAAACAGTCTCCGCCGAGGAGCTGGAACAGATGCGGCAGCTCAGTGCCGGACCTCGGGCAGCGGACGTTAAAACATGAACAGACTGCTGTTGAAAAACGCCGATGGCGCGGACCCCAACGGCAGCTGGAGTCGTGATCCCGAAGGGATTCAGTCTGCTGAAGGTGCCAATCGAAACCAGACCGCAAAAATGGGCCTGCGCCTGTTTCTGGTCGTGGTGAGTTCGTTGTTCTTTCTCTTTCTGCTGGCCTTTATCGCCCGTTCACAAATGTCCGACTGGCTACCGCTGACAGAGCCCTTGGCGCCGTTAGCCAATCCATGGCAACTCTGGGTGAATTCGGCATTTCTGGTGTTGAGTTGCATCGCGTTGCAGTGGGCGCGCATGGCCGCTCGCCAGGCCCGGCTGAACGCAACGGTCATTGGCTTTGTAGTGGGAGGCGTATTTGCAATTGCGTTTCTGGCGGGGCAGTTCTGGGTCTGGCAGCAGTTTGTCGCCTGGGGCTATTTTGTCGCCAGCAACCCGGCCAATAGCTTCTTCTACCTGTTGACCGGTGTGCACGGGCTCCACCTGCTGGGCGGGTTGTTTGCCTGGGGCAGGACCGTCGCCAGGTTCCTGAGTCGCGTGCCGTTGCCGCAACTCAGCGCCAGCGTAGAACTCTGTGCCATCTACTGGCATTACTTATTGGGTCTGTGGATTGTGTTATTCGCTTTGCTGACCAGCACGCCACAGACTTATGAAGCCATCGCCAGACTCTGCGGCTTGAGGTGATCAGCCATGGCATCGCATCCACAAGCTCCAGGCGAAAGTTCATCCAATCCCCTCGGCTCGCCGTCTGCACCAGGATGGCAAGGCATCGCCAATGACTGGGCCTCGGACAAGGAGGCTTTCAAGCAGGTGCCTTGGGGCAAGGCGATGATGTGGATATTCCTGCTCAGCGACACGTTTATATTCACCTGTTTCTTGACCGGCTACATGTCGGTTCGCATGACCATCACCACGGCCTGGCCAAACCCCAGTGAAGTGTTCGCCTTGACCATCGCCGGTCGAGAAATCCCGCTGATTCTGATCGCCATCATGACGTTTGTGCTGATCAGCAGCAGCGGCACCATGGCCATGGCCGTGAACTATGCCTATCGCCGTGATCGCGCGAAAACCACCGCCCTGATGTTGGCGACCGCTGCCTTGGGCGTGACCTTCGTCGGCATGCAGGCATTTGAATGGAGCAAGCTCATTGCAGAAGGGGTACGTCCCTGGGGGAACCCCATGGGAGCGGCGCAATTTGGCGCCAGCTTTTTCATGATTACCGGTTTTCACGGGCTGCATGTGTCCATCGGCGCCCTCTACCTCAGCATTGTGGCGAGGAAAGTATTGCGGGGAGATTATGAGCGCTCCGGAAACTATCAAAACGTCGAGATAGCCGGGCTGTACTGGCACTTCGTGGATTTGGTGTGGGTGTTTATTTTTGCGTTTTTCTACTTATGGTAAGTCCGGGACGCTGTTCATGAAGGGGAGAGCAGGATCCGCAGAGGAGCACTGATGATGGCGCATGCTCAAGGTCAGCAACATCCGATCAGCCTGTACCTGAAAATCTGGGGGCTGTTATTCGTCCTCAGTACCCTGTCGTACCTGGTCGATTACTTTCACTTCCACGGCTACCTTCGCTGGGCCCTGATCATCACCTTCATGTTGCTGAAGGCCGGTCTGATCGTCTCCATCTTCATGCACATGGCCTGGGAACGATTGGCCATGGTCTACGCCATCCTGGTGCCACCGTTGTGTTTGCTGGTGCTTGTCGGACTGATGGCCACCGAGGCGGATTATGTGTTTCTCAGCCGGGTGATTTTCTTCGGTCAATAGCAAACGCCCCGGACGACCTTGAGCCTCCGGGGACTGATCGGCAACCAATGCCGTTATATCGTTCGTTTGAACTGATGCCACCTGTGCAGCCAGGCGACTGTCCAGTGAGGGGCTGCCGTGCCCGTACCGGCGATCTTCAGCAGTGGATGGTGTCCGATAACCCCGTCCAATACCGGCTCCTGGTTCGGCTCGACGTCCACAAAGAAAATGTGTTTTCCCTCTTCTACTACCTGTTTAAAACTGCGGAAGTGAGCGTTTGGCACCTGAATACCAAAAAAACCGCCTTCCCAGATGCAGAAGCCGAATATAACAACGGCGAGAAAGATAAAAGGCATCCAGCCTGCGACGGATTCGGTCCAGCCCAGCCAGTAGGCGCCGCCAAGGACCAACGCGGCGAGTGGCAAACCGATCACCGCACCGATTTCGCCAGAGTGAACGACATCCTGCTCCATCAACGAGTTGATCTCGTGCAGGTGATGTTGTTCAACATCAGCCACATGTTCGCTGAGCACATGGATTTGTTCGGAGTTGATGCCGTTGGCTTCCAGTTCATTTTCAACGGCTTCAAGGTCGTCGAGATTGTCACTGATGTAATAGTGTCGATTCATGCCACACCTCCCATCCCGCGCTTGCCGTAGACCTCCTTTGTCTTGCAGCTGTTTGCCGGAATTTGCAGTCGGTATCAGTACCCGTGGGCAACGCTTCTCACTTCGTTCAAGCCATGAAAAGTATAGCACTGCATGGCGTGCGGGCAGGGTAGGGGCATGGGGTCGCCTGGCCTTGCGGCAGTCTCGCGGGACTCCAGATTCCGGGCACAAAAAAACCGGTCACTTGGACCGGTTTTTTTTGTTTCTGCATCCCCCGTCAAAACCATCCTGACGTGAGACATAAATTCGATTTGAGCGGGTGAAGGGAATCGAACCCTCGTTATCAGCTAGGGAAGCTGGTGCAGGTGGGCTACTGGAATTGATTAAATTTCATGAGCTCCTTCCAAATGTAACCGTAGCTGTAGCGTAGCCATGTAACTTTTAACAGGTCGAAGCTACGTCGCAGCCAACTGTTTTCTCGCGCTTTGAGTTCTTTGGCTATTTCATCTAGTAACCATTCATCCTGAAAACCAGTCCAAACAGGAGGGACGGGCGTTTCAAGGTTGCTGAAACACACAGGCGCGACCTCTGAGTACAAGATGTCTTCAACGACCTTTGGGTCATAGCCCCGGATTCGTTCTGCAATAGAGGCGTAGTCGACAGTGCTGTCTACAAAAGCCTCTGCCAGCGCGATCTGGATGCTGGCTCGTTCCGCGGGGGTCAGAATATGTCCCAATGGGCCAGCTCCTCTAGCTCTGCGTCGAACGTATCAGCCGCGACCCCGCCTGCAATGCCACCAGCAATGCTACCGATGAGAACAACGGCTATGGCGCAAGCCGGAGCTCCAGGACCACAAAGTGCGGATATGCCCAAACCCGCCAGAAATCCACCCGCCGCACCACCACCCAGGATCGTGGCTTGACGAGCCGTTTCCTTGGCCTTGTCGTCTGCGTTCAGTATTTGGTAAGTGGCCAGCACCGCTGTCATGATGATGCCAACCTTGCCCATAACAGACATGATTTTGGTGCCAGAGGTGAACTTGGCATTGGCACTTCCGGACCGCTCCAGCGCTTTGTACAGGACTTCTTTTTGTTGGGCCTTTGAAAGTTGTTCGTAATTTTTGTTGAACTGGGTTTGAGATTTTTCGTTCAGGATTTCGCTGTGTGTTTTCCCGGTTTTCTTCTTTTTTTGCACGATGGCCAGGCCCTGCGCAGAGGTCAGCTTGCGGTGTTCGAGCATGATTTTGTTGCGCATCTCATTGCTGAACTTTGTCGCGTCCTCAACGCTTATGTTGCCGGCCCGCACCTCGGCGAATATCTGCTGTGACATTCGTCGAATATTGCCCTCGTAGCTTGCGCGGACGCGTTCGTCCTTTATGGCATCGATGGAAAAACGACTGGCCGCCCCCTCCATGCCTGCAACCGCCATCTCAAGGGGGGATCGGTCGAGCGTATGTTCACTTTTTACAACATAACTTCCGGTTACCAGGTTCGGTTCCGTCACGAGAATATCCTTATCCCAAAATATCGTTCAGCAGTCCGTCGATACCTGCGGTTGTGCAGGTGTTCTCGTGTTGGGCAAATACCAAGGTATGGCATGCCTTTCCGGTGGGGTTGGAAAATTTGACCGAGTTGTTTGCGTCAAAGACGCCGGGCATGGAAGACCCATCGTCAAAGTGAGCCGTGCAAGCAAATCCTTTGTAGCTTTCTTCTGCGGAAATCTTAAAACCGATCCAGTTCCCGTGAATGACCATGGGCGTAGGCGGAGTAAAGGGGGCAGGGGTGTGGGAGCTTCCGATGATGACCGTACCCGAACCGCCGATTACGACGTCGCCATGGGTTCCGACAGTGCCGACCAATGCGGCGTTTTTGCCGTTGATAAACACTGTGCCGGACACTTCCGAGGCTAACGCACTACCGCAAGTACACGTGTCCCCTTTGCGAGCGGCTGCAAGGCCGTCGAAGAACACATCAGGAGAGCCGGAGGCGATAGCTTTGGAGCCGTGCCCAGGTATGGGGCAACTGGTTGGGTCGGTGATTCGTGCAGCTGGCTTTGCCATGCTTGACTCCCTGTCAACGAATTTAACGAGGGCGACTGTATCAGACTTGTGCTGGAAAATAGCCCGCGCGGATGTTCGCGGGGTCATGCCTGGGCATGGGATGGGAGATGATGAACCAGAGTTATATGACTAAGCCTGATCAGCTGTGGGTGGCATGCGAATAGTGGTGTGTTGGCCAGTTGCCAGCGTGCAGGAGGGGCGCAATAGGTCTAAGTCGACTAAGCACTGGTATCTGTTTTTAGTTTGTTCGTGTTCTGAAAAAACAGAAACAGATACCTTGTTGACGCGGGGTAGGCTGGAGGCCTTGAAAATAGTGGAGCGGGTGAAGGGAATCGAACCCTCGTTATCAGCTTGGGAAGCTGGAGTAATGCCATTATACGACACCCGCTCAGAGCGGCTGACTTTGTACCAGATGTGCGCATGAAAATGAAGTTTTTCTTTGCGCGTGAGGGCTTTGGCACAGGTGAAACAAGACATCGGACCGGGTGGCGGTCGTTCGCGGGCAAGCCTCGCTCCTACAGATTGGCGTTAACGCTATAGGGCGAAGCTTGCTCGCGATGACGCTGTTTCAGATGGACAATGCATGGTGGTCCTGGACGTAGTGGTAACGCGGTCGGCTTGCCTGTTGCTCAGGTTTCAGGAAACCCAGCAACGCATTGCGACTGTCTCGGCAGGCGGCTTTGTGTTCCATGTCGAGAAAGTGGCCCGTCGCATCCAGCGTCGTGAACGTGGCGTGTTGCACGTGGTTGGCGAACAATCGCGCGCCATCGGCGGCGGTGTATTCGTCCCATTCGCCGTTCATGAACAGCACCGGCACGTTGATTTTCTCTGCCGCCTTGAAGAAGCACTGGCGGTCGCTGTGCAGCAGGTCGCTGATGTGGAAGTGCATCTGCCCGTATTCATGATCGGCCAGGCTGCTGACGTGACGGTAGTTGAAGCGCTTGAACAGGGTCGGCAGGTGTTTGCCGATGGTGCTGTTCACCAGGTTGCCGACCCGGTCGCCGTCACGGCTGCCGAGGTAGTCGACGCCGCGCTCGAGGTAGTCGAGCATGTGCGCGTTGATCTCCGGGGAGAACGAGCTGATCACGGCTTTTTCGATCCGTCGCGGTTGTTGGGCGAGGGCGACCAGGGTCGCGGCGCCACCCCAGGAAAACGACAGCACGTGTTCGGCGGCGAAGTGGTCGATCAGCTCCAGGAGGATCTGCCCTTCGACTTCCTTGGTCAGCAATTTCTCATGCAGGTTGTGGGCTTTTGACTTGCCCGCGTAGGGCTGGTCGTAGCAGACCACATTGAACTGCGGGTGGAGGTTTTTCACGGTTTGTGCAAACGACGCAGTCGTGGCCATCGAGCCGTTGACCAAGATAATGGTCTTCTCTGCGGCGTCTGCGCGATAGAACTCCGTGTAAACCCGATACTGACCTTGTATATCCAGCACAGCGATTTCTGGCCTCATGTCATAAGACTCCTGGCAAGCGGGTATGCGCGCAAATGAGATTGCACGAGCTTTGTGACAGGTAGGCATATGCCTGGAATTTGAAGGCCCATGTCGATCCATTGCAGTCCGGTCGACGGGTGTTGTTATTGGCGGGCAGTCTGTCGGTCTGAGGCGGAACCTTGAGGTTCTCTAACCGACAAAAAGTTTCTTAGACGTATGTTGTGACTCGTCAGTCACATTTCGGCTGACGACCTGATTCAAGCAGGGGAGTTGGCATCGCGCAAGTGCCATTCGTAAATTGTTCGACAACTTCTGCTGAGCGGTAGGCTGCTTAGATCAATCCGATCTCTTCATCGCTCAAAGGGCGGTATTCGCCCGGTTTCAACGTGCTGTCGAGCACCAGCGGCCCCATGCGTTCGCGGTGCAGGCGCAGCACTTTGTTGTCGAAGTGGCCGAACATCCGCTTCACCTGGTGATAACGACCTTCGACGATGCTCAGCCGCGCAGACTTCGGCCCGAGCAGCGCCAGCTCGGCCGGCAGCGTGGTGAGGTCTTCGAAGGCGAAGTACAGGCCATCGCTGAATTTCAAAGCATATTCCGGGCCGATGTCTTGCTCGGTCTCGACGTAGTAGACCTTGGGCAATTTGGTCTGCGGCTGGGTCAGGCGTCGTGACCAGCTGCCGTCGTTGGTGATCAGCATCAGGCCGGTGGTGTTGAAGTCCAGGCGGCCGGCGATGTGCAGGTCTTCCTTGTCCGGCTCGTCGAACAGATCGAGCACCGTCGGGTGCTCCGGATCGCGGGTGGCGCTGACGCAACCGGGGGGCTTGTGCAGCATGAAGTAGCGGGCGGGTTTGCCGAGTTGCAGCACTTCTTGATCGACTTCGACGCGGCTGAACTCCAGCACCTCGGTGTGAGGGTCGCTGACGATTTTTCCGTCAACCCGCACGCGCTTTTCCACCAGCAACAGGCGAACCTGCTTACGGTTGAAGCGGGGCAGGTTGCTGAGGAAACGGTCAACACGCATGAAGTGAGATCGGCAGGAAACGGGCCGCGCATCTTACGTGATCGGCCACAAGGATGCTTACAACTGCGCCTCGACCTGCGCGCAGCGCGGGCACAGGCAGGATTTGTCGCGCAGTTCGGGCGGCAGTGCTTCGAGCACCGCCGGGTCGATGCTGACGCCGTAGCACCAGCAGGCCCGATCGGCGGTTCGCGGGTCGGCCAGGGTGCAGTCGTTGGAGGCGCCGCAGGCCGGGCAGAATTCAGGCTTGTTCATGTAGGACTATGCATAACTGGTGTGAGGCATTTCCGCGCAGGTACGGTTACGGCCGGATTGCTTGGCCCGATACATCGCATGATCGGCGCGGGAGAGCAGGGTGTGCAAGGTGTCATCCGGTTGCAGCGTGGTCAAGCCAATGCTGACCGTCAGATGCAAGGTGTGACCGTTGTAGGCATAAAGCTGTTCTTCGACATGCTGACGAATTTTCTCGGCAATCATCAGACCGGTCTCACCGTCCGTGTCCTTGAGCAGCACGATGAATTCCTCGCCGCCCCAACGGCAGACGATGTCGGAATGGCGCAGGCAACTTTCCAGATCCCTTGCGAAGCCGATCAGCACCTGATCGCCGGCGAGGTGACCGTAGGTGTCGTTCAAGGCCTTGAAGTGGTCCAGATCCAGCAGCAGCGCAGTCAGCGGTTTCGGTTCGCGTTGGGCTTCATGCATGGCTTGTGCGGCCAGCAGATCGAAGCCGCGACGGTTCGGCAGTTCGGTCAGGCTGTCGAGGGTCGCCTGCGCCTGGATCTTGCCCTGATAACGCTTGATCACCCGGTTGAGCAGGGCCAGCACAGTAAGGGTCACGAGCAGGCAAATCAGCAGGTTGAGGTACAGCGACTGGCGGATTTCGCTGAGGGCGCCGTCTTCGCGTTTGTCGACGAACAGGTACCAGTTCAGTTCCGGAATGAAGCGCACGTTGAGGAAATGGCCCTGGCCCTGGACGGAATATTCGTAGCTGCCGCTGTGGGGCTTGGGCAGCTGGTTGACTAGGCCTTTCATGCTTTCCAGGTCGTTGAGTTTCTGGCCGATATGCGCGCCCTGCGGGCCACCCTCGGCACCGGTAAGCACCAATCGGCCGAAGCTGTCGACGAAATACACGCTGCGTTGATAGCGCTGTTGATACTTGTCGATCAGCTTGATCACCGCATCGACGGTCAGACCAACGCCTGCCGCGCCGATGAAACGGTTGTTGTAGTCGTAGACCTTGTAGTTGATGAAGAACGTCAGATTGTCCTTGTTGGCCAGGTCCGGGTCGACGTTGATCTCGTAAGGGGCAGCCATGTCACGCACACGGAAATACCAGGCATCGCGCGGCTCAGTGACCTTGACCTGCTTGAGCACGCCTTTGGCGTGGTAGTAGGTGAGCGTGCCGTTGGAGACGAAAAATGCGGTGTAGGCGCCGTAGTGGGTCATGACCTCGTTGAGGTAGCGGGTCATCTGGTCGGGGTCGTGTTCGCCGTTGACCACCCAATCACGCATGAAGGTGTCGCGGGACATCATCGAGGAAATCAGGATCGGTCTGACGAGGTCTTTCTGGATTTCCGAGTAGACCGTGTCCGAAGTCAGCGGCAGCTCGGTGTTGACGATGTTGTCGCGGATCGAGGCGCGCGAGGCGTAGTAGCTGAGAAATGACGTGGCGAGAAAACCTGCGCCCAGCAGCGCGATCAGCGTGAGGACCAGCGAACGTTGCGAATACAGCGGCGAGTGAAGCAGCATGGCGATTCCGTTGGCAGTGGCCCGTTGGGGAGCATTCTAGTGGCACTGCGGGGAAATAACTGCGGGATTTGCAGGGGGAATCGGCGAGGATCAGGTCTTGTGGTGCCTGTGCTGACGTCTTCGCGGGCAAGCCTCGCTCCTACAGGGGATTGCGTAAACCTGTAGGAGCGAGGCTTGCCCGCGAATCGAAAGATCACCTCAAATCTGTCAGGTACGCACGCCATCCCCCCAAATGACTGATATCCACCGCACCCTCCAGCCCATACGCCTCACAGATAAACCCACTCTCCCAACGCCCATCCGCCAGTTGCACCTTGCCCAACCCCAGCGGCGCCGGAATCCCGGTCAGGAACGACCCCAACTCACAGCTCGGCAACTCCCAGACCTCCACCGCAATCGCTACGCCGCCATCCTTCACCCGCACCATCCCCGGACGAAACGGCGGGCCACCGGCCAATGCATACAGTTGATAGTCCGGCGAGCTGAAGGTCGTCTCGACCAACGTCGCACCGCGCCGCTTCAACTGCCAGTTCAGCGCCAGCCCATCGAGATGCGCGCCACACACCACCAGCCTTGCACGATCGTTACGCGCGATCGTTACGGGCGCAGGAGAATGACGCTGAAACGCATCCGCCACACTCAACAAATACTGATCGGTAAACGCCCGGCCAAACACCGTCACGCCCCACGGCAAACCATTGCCCATGAACCCGCTCGGCACCGCGACGGCGGCGTAGTCCAGCAGGTTCATGAAGTTGGTGTAGTAACCCAGTTCCGAATTGCGCAGCACTGGCTCAGCCTCAAGCTCTGCCAGTGTGACGGGGCGGCCGATGGTCGGCGTGACCACGCAATCGAGTCCTTCCAGCGCTTTGTCGCACAGCGCTTTCAAGGCTTGCAGCCGATATTGGGCGCGGAAGGTTTGCACACCGTTCACCGCCGGTGCCTTGGCCAGCACCGCACGAATCACCGGCAACACCGCTTGAGGATTTTGCTCCATCAACTCGCCGGCGACGCTGTAGCGCTCCGCCACCCACGGGCCTTCATACAGCAGGCGCGCCGCTTCAAGGAAAGGCGACAAATCCAGTTCCACGGCTTCACCGCCCAACGCCTTGAGCCGGTCGATGGCATCACCGAACAACAGCGGACCTTCAGGGCAACCGAAGAACTCCAGGTCCTGCGCACGCGGTACGCCGAAGCGGAAAGGGCGCGGTGTGCCGAACGCCGAGCCGTCATTCCACAGCGGATTACGGCGACTGTATTCGTCCCGTGGATCGAGATGCGCGGTGAGCGCCAGCAACTGACTGGCTTCCCGAGCCGTCGCGGTAAAGGTCGTGACGCAATCGAGCGTACGACACGCCGGCACCACGCCCGCCGTGGAGATCAACCCTTTGGTGGCTTTCATCCCCACCAGATTGTTTAACCCCGCCGGCACTCGCCCCGAGCCCGCCGTGTCCGTGCCCAACGAAAAACTCGCCACGCCCAGCGCCACCGCCAGCGAGGAACCGGCGCTGGAGCCGCCCGACGGATACTCCGGCAACACGCTGTTCGGGCACGCGCCATACGGCGAGCGGCTGCCATTGAGGCCGGTGGCGAACTGGTCGAGGTTGGTCTTGCCCAGCGGAATCGCGCCCAGCGCCAGCAATTGCTCGACGATGGTCGCCGACTGCTGCGGCACATAGGCAAATGCCGGGCACGCTGCCGTGGTCGGAATGCCCGCCAGATCGATGTTGTCCTTGATCGCGAACGGCACGCCGTACAGCGGCAGGCTGTCGACATCGCGGCCGTCGAGCGCGGCGAGGTACGGCTCCAGTTCTTCAATGCTGAGCAAATGAATGAACAGGTGATAGTCCGGGTTCAGGGCGGCGGCTTTATCGCGCAGGGCCAGCAGCAGCTGTCGCGGTGTGATGCTGGCGTCGCGATAAGCGCTGCGCAGGGTGTCGAGTTGCAGATTGATGGTCATGAAGTGAGTCCTTTGCAAAATGGGTTCAGTCGAGTTCCAGCACCACGACGCGCTGTCCGGCGCGCACGGCCGAACCCGGTTGCACGCGGATTTCGCGCACCACGCCGGCCATCGGTGCGAGCAGCGGGATTTCCATCTTCATCGACTCCAGAATCACCAGCACATCGCCGGCAGCGACGCGGCTGCCGGTCTCCACCTGGACCTGCCAGAGGTTGCCGGCGATGTGGCTGTCGACGCTCATTTCGCCACTGGCCAACGGTGCGTCTTCGGTCGTTTCCGGGGCCGCTTCCTCACTGTCGAAGTGGGCCTGGCCGCTGGCGATCCAGCGCTCGCGCTCGGCGTTGAACGCGCCTTTCTGTTGATCCCGAAAAGCTGCAATGCTCGAGGCTTCTTTGCTCAGGAACGCCTGGTAATCCGCGAGGTTCAACTGGCTGTGTTCGATGTTCAAATCGAAGCGCCCGAGGGGGAAATCCCGGCGGATGCGCAGCAGTTCATCGGCGCTCACCGGGTAGAAACGGATCTGGTCGAAGAAGCGCAGCAACCACGGTTTGCCATCGAACGCGGCGACTTCGCGGTAGCGGTTCCACATCTGCAACGTGCGACCGACGAACTGATAACCGCCGGGGCCTTCCATGCCGTACACGCACATGTACGCGCCGCCGATGCCCACCGAGTTTTCCGCAGTCCAGGTGCGGGCCGGGTTGTATTTGGTGGTCACCAGGCGATGGCGCGGGTCGAGCGGGGTGGCGACCGGCGCGCCGAGGTAGACGTCGCCCAAACCCATTACCAGATAGCTGGCGTCGAACACCGTGCGCTGTACTTCATCGAGGTTCGGCAGGTCGTTGATGCGGCGGATGAACTCCAGATTGCTCGGGCACCACGGTGCGTCCTTGCGCACGGTGGTCATGTATTTCTCGATCGCCAATTGGCAGGCCGGATCGTCCCAGGACAGCGGCAGATGCACGATGCGCGAAGGCACTTGCAGGTCCTTGGCGGCGCACACCGCGTCCCATTCACCGGCGACGATACCGAGCAGATCGGCCAGCGGCAGTTGCTCGGGTTGGTAGTGCACTTGCAGCGAGCGGATGCCCGGTGTCAGGTCGATCACGCCGTGCAGGTGTTTGCTTTCCAGGGCTTGCATGAGGGCGTGGGCGCGGAAGCGCAGGACGAGGTCCAGTTCTGGTGCGCCGATCTCAAGTAGCAGGTGCGTATCCCCGGACAACCTCGCCACCAAGCGCGTATCGTCCTGACCCAAATCCAAAATCACAGGCGACACGATTCCCTGTGGGAGTGAGCCTGCTCGCGATAGCGGTGTGTCAGTTGCATCAATGTCGGCTGTACTGCCGCCATCGCGAGCAGGCTCACTCCTACAGGGGGTATTCCATTTCAAGGCTAGGGTGCGGGCGGTTTTGATATCGACTGGCTGGAACTGCACTTTGTCCCCGGCCTTGAGCTGGCCGAGTTGCCAAAGATCCGCCTCGATCACCGTCACCGGGCACACAAACCCGCCGAGGCTCGGGCCGTCCGGCCCCAGAATCACCGGCATGTCCCCGGTGAAATCCACGGCGCCAATCGCATACGGATTGTCGTGGATATTCGACGGGTGCAGCCCCGCCTCACCGCCGTCAGCCCGCACCCATTCCGGCTTCGGCCCGATCAGGCGCACGCCGGTGCGGCTTGAGTTGAAATGCACTTCCCATTGAGTATCGAAAAACGTGCCGATGTAATTTTCGGTGAAATATTCCGGTGCGCCATGCGGGCCGTAGATCACCCGGATCTGCCGCACGGCAGGCAATTCAGCGATTGCAGGCAGTTGCTCGCCGACGCTGTGATCGGTCAACGCCGGCACATGCAACACATCGCCGGCCCGTAATGCGCGACCACCATGGCCGCCAAACTGTCCAAGGGTGAAGGTGCTTTTGCTGCCCAGATAATCCGGCACCTGCAGCCCGCCGCGCACACACAGATAGCTGCGGGCGCCTGCGCCGGCAATCGTGCCGAGACTCAACGTAGTGCCTGCCGGAATCAACAGCGCCGTGTTCATCGCCACGGTTTCGCCGTTCAACGTCAGCGGAATCACTGCTCCGGTGACCGCCACCACCGCGTCGCAATTGAAGCGCAGCAATGGCCCGCTCATGGTGATTTCCAGCGCGGCGGCGCCTTCGTCGTTACCCAGCAAAAGGTTGCCCAATCGCAATGCACGACTGTCCATCGGCCCTGACGGCGGCACGCCCACGGCCCAATAACCGAGTCGCCCCGGATAGTCTTGAACGCTGGTTTGAGTGCCGGCGCTGAGCACTTCAAAAGTGTTGGCCTGATACACCAGGCCTTCGAGGCAACGGGTCCACGGTTGGCCGCTGGTGAACGGTTCATCGAGCAAAATCTGCCGCAGGTAATCGCGGTTGGTCTCCACGCCGTAGAGCTGGCTCTCGCCCAATGCTTGATGCAAATCCGCACGCGCTTCTTCGCGGGTCGGCGCCCAGCAGATGACCTTGGCGATCATCGGGTCGAAGTACGGCGGTATCTCGCAACCGGCCTCGACCCAGGTGTCGATGCGCAGCTGTTTGCCGTCGGCGGTGGGGAAGTTCACAGCCGTCAGCAAACCTGGGCTCGGCTGAAAATCGCGCCCCGGATCTTCGGCATACAGCCGCGCCTGAATCGCATGGCCCTCGGCTTTCAAACCTTGGCTCAACACGCTCAGCGGCGGCAAATCACCCGCCGCCAGTTCCACCATCCAGCGCACCAGGTCCACGCCCCACACCTGTTCGGTGACGCCGTGCTCCACCTGCAAACGGGTGTTCACTTCCAGAAAGTAGAAGCGCTGGTCTGCGCTGTCGAACACAAATTCCACGGTGCCGGCGCTGCGGTAGTTCACCGCTTTTGCCAGTTTGATCGCCGCCGCGCACAGCTCATCGGCCATGCCGTCAGGCAGGTTCGGCGCCGGGGTCTCTTCAAGGACTTTCTGGTTGCGCCGTTGTACCGAACAGTCGCGCACGCCGAGGGCGATCACTTCACCGCGACCGTCGCCGAACACTTGAACTTCCAGGTGTCGGGCGCGTTGGATGTACTTCTCGATGAACACGCCGGCATCGCTGAAATTGTTTTGGCCGAGGCGTTTTACGGCTTCGAAGGATTCGCTCAACTCGCCAGCACTGCGACACACGCGCATGCCGATGCCGCCACCGCCGGCAGTGCTTTTGAGCATCACCGGATAGCCGACCTGATCGCCGGCGATCAATGCCGCGTCGAGGCTGTCGAGCAGCTCGGTGCCTTCGAGCATCGGCACGCCGTGTTGCTTGGCCAGGGCGCGTGCGGTGTGTTTGAGGCCGAACACGCGCAACTGTTCTGGCGTCGGGCCGATGAATGCGATATCGGCCGCTTCGCAGGCTTCGGCGAACGCGGCGTTTTCCGAGAGGAAACCGTAGCCAGGATGGATCGCCGTGGCGCCAGTGGCTTTGGCGATGGCGAGGATTTTATCCACCGCCAGATAGGTGCCGGCGGCCGCGCCTTCACCGAGGCTGTGGGCTTCATCGGCATGCAGGATGTGCAGGCTCGCGGCATCGGCTTCGGAGTAAACGGCGACGCCTTTGACTTGCAGTTCACGCAAGGTGCGCAGGACGCGGCAGGCAATGGCGCCACGGTTGGCAATCAGGACTTTTTCGAACATGGCATAACCCCTGGAGGGGATGCGGGCCGTCCCGCAGTTTTTCGTTGGGCGCCGGGGTCGTCCCCGGCGGAAAAATCATTTACCTCAAACCACCACCGGACCCTTGTGGGAGTGAGACCGGCTTGCCGGCGATAGCGGTGTATCAGACACATCAATGCCCACTGGCACACCGCAATCGCGAGCAGGCTCGCTCCCACAGGGTTTAGTGGTGGTCTGGAGATTTCAGGCACTGCCCGGAACGGGCCTGGCACAGGGCAAACAACCAGCGACGCAGACGGTTCAGTTTCAGTTCCATACCAGCAGCTCCGCAGGCGTAGGGTTGTAGGCATTGCACGGATTATTCAGTTGCGGACAATTGGAAATCAGCACGATCACGTCCATCTCCGCTCGCAAATCCACGTACTTGCCCGGCGCCGAAATACCGTCCTCAAACGTCAGCCCGCCATCCGCCGTGACCGGCACGTTCATGAAGAAGTTGATGTTCGGCCCGATGTCGCCCTTGCCCAGTCGCCCGTCGTGGACGCAGGCGCGCAGGTAGTTGTCGCGGCAGCTGTGCATGTAGCGTTTTTCCAGGGCGTAGCGCACGGTGTTGCTCTCTTGCGCGCAGGCACCGCCCAGGGTGTCGTGGCGTCCGCAGGTGTCGGCGACGATGGTCAGCATCGGTTTGCCGAGGTTGGAATAGAGCACGCTGCCGGTGCTCAGGTAGACGCTGTTCTGCCGGCGCAAGGTGCGTTGCACGTCGTAGCGTTCTTTCGGGTTGGCGACGCTGTAGAACAGCGTATCAACCGCCTGATTGCCTTCCAGGTCGAGGATGCGCAGGGTCTGGCCCGCCTTGACCTCCATCAGCCACGGTTCGCCGGCGGGAATGGTGGCGCGGTAGACCGCTGTTTCTGGATGCTTTTGAGCGGTAGCGATTGCGAGTGACATGGCAGCGATCCTCAGGCGAACAGGCGGTCGGTGTTGATGAAGCCGCGCTCGTTTTCCGGGCGCGAGGTGCGGCAGTGTTCGGCGACGCTGGCGTCGGCGTTCATCCAGCTCAGCTTCAACGGTTTTGGTGCGTATTCCGGCGACGGGTCCATCGGGTGTTGCAGGGCGGTGAGCACCACCAGCGTGTCCATCGGCGCGTACAACTCGATGTAGTCGCCGGCCTTGGAGTTGCCTTCGACGAAGTGGAAACGCCCGGCCTCATCTACGTTCACGCGGCTGAACAGGTTGAGGGTCATCAGCAGGTCCGACAGGCCCAAACCCCATTTGCCGAGTTCCACCAACAGGTTGTCGGTGCCGTTGCGGAAGAAGCCGTTGCGCAGTTCCTGATAGCGGCCCGCGCCGTATTTTTCCGCGACTTCTTCAGCGCACAGCACGCCGCCGAGGCTGTCGCTCCAGCCGCAGGTGTCGGCGGTGATTGCCGCCAGCACGCGGCCCATGTCCGAGTACAAACAATGGCCCGTGGTGAGCTTGGCGGTGTGTTGGCATTTGAGGCTGTCGGGCAGGTTAAGGCGTTCGGTTTTTTCACTGGCATTGAGCAGCGTCAGGCTGACGTTGGCGCCGCCGCGCAGATCGGTCAGGCGCAGCAATTGGCCGCGCTTCAATACGAAGGAGCGATGACCGCCGCCGGGGAGCATTTCCTCGGCGAAGGGCGGGAACAGTTGAGTCGAATCAGTCATGTGCAAAATCCTCTTAAGCGGTGCGAAGCGCGCCTGCCAGTGTTTCCGGCAAGGCATCGACGGCGGCGCGCGTGGCGCGGCGGTCGCTGTTCAAAGGGATGTCGTAAGTGATGCGCGCGCCATAGGCGCCGGGGGCGTGCGGGTCGACGCGAACCTTGTCGAATACGAGCAATCGCGTGCCGAGGCTGAAACCTTCGGACAGGTCGTGGGTGACCATGAACACCGTCAGTTGCGTCTCGCGCCACAGCTCCAGCAGCAAGGCGTGCATGTCTTTGCGGATGCCCGGATCGAGCGCGCCGAACGGTTCGTCGAGCAGCAACACGCGGGGTTTCATGATCAGCGCCTGGGCGATGGCCAACCGTTGCTGCATGCCGCCGGAGAGCTGCGCCGGGTACTTGTCCAGCGAGTGGCCGAGGCCAACCTTTTGCAGCAGCACCGAGGCCTGTTCGCGGGCGTCTTTTTTGGCGCTGCCGAACAGGCGCCCAAGCAGCGGTGAGCGCGGCAGTTCGAGGCCGAGGGCGACGTTGTCCAGCACCGTCAGGTGCGGGAATACCGAGTAGCGCTGGAACACCACGCCACGGCTCGAATCCGGTTCGCCGGCCAGCAGTTGACCGTCCAGCAGAATCTCGCCGCGACTGGCGCGTTCCTGGCCGAGCAACAGGCGCAGGAAGGTCGATTTGCCGCAGCCCGACGCGCCGACCAAGGTGCAGAACTCACCCTCGTTGACGTTCAGGTTCAAGCCTTCGAGCACCACTTGATCGGCGTATTGCTGCCAGACGTTTTTTACCGTGATGAAGCTCATGCGCGGGCTCCTTCATACCAAGGGAACGCACGTTGAGTCAGGCGCTTGAGGCCCCAATCCATCAGCCAGGCGAGCAGGGTGATCCACACCACGTACGGCAGGATCACGTCCATCGCCAAGTAACGTCGCACCAGGAAAATCCGATAGCCGAGGCCGTCGGTGGAGGCGATGGCTTCGGCGGCGATCAAGAACAACCACGCCGAACCCAGCATCAGCCGCAACGAGATCAGCAGGCGCGGCAGCAATTGCGGGAGCACCACGCGCAGCATCAGCGTCCAGGTCGATGCACCGAGGGTCTGGGCCTTGATCAGCAACTCGACCGGTATTTCCCGGGCGCGCTGTTCCAGATCCCGCGCCAGGCACGGGGTGATGCCGATGACGATCAGCATCACTTTCGATAACTCCCCCAGTCCAAAGACGATGAACAGAATCGGCAGGATCGCCAGCGGCGGCACCATCGACAGCACCGTCAGCAACGGCGACAACGGCGCGCCGAACAGCGGCAGCGTGCCGGCGGCGATGCCCAGGCACAGCCCGGCCAACGCGCTGATGCCGAGGCCGATGGCCAAGCGACGCAGGCTGGACGCGGTGTCTTGCCACAGCACGTATTCGCCGGTGCGACTGTCGGCGGTGAACGCCAGGCGCTTCACCGCGTCGGTCATTTGCACGGCGCTCGGCAACAGCTTGTCGTTAGGGTTGTCCAGCAGCCGTTCGGCCGAGCCCATGAAGTAGGCGAACAGCACCAGGGCGAACGGCAGGATCACCAACAACAGGCGACTCGGGCGATCCGGGTGGCGATTGATCAGGCGCATGGCCAGGTCCTCTTGTTACAGCTTGGCGTCGGCAGCCATCTGCACGTAACTCGGATCGAAGCGAAGCTTGAGGTTGCTCTTGTCGCCGCTGGTCACGCCGTTGGCGAAGGCCATGCCGACTGCGCTGGTGTCCTTGGCGCCTTCACCGAGCAAGCCGTGCTGGAAGGAAAACTCCGCGACCTTGCGCATGGTTTCCGGCAGTTGCTTGCTGGTAGAGAACGCCAGGGCTTCTTGCGGTGTGGCGAACAATTTGGTGGTGTCGAGTTGCGCCTGGAAACCCGCGAGGTCAGTGCCCGAGGCCTTGGCCATGTGTTCGAGCGCAGCCTTGCTGGCGGCGTTTTTCGCGTTCATCAACTCGACCACTTCGAACCAGGCGCCGGTCAGTGCCTTGCCCAGAGCGGGGTTGTCTTTGAGGGTGGCGCTGTTGACCACCATCATGTCCATGATCTCGCCGGGGATCTGGCTGGAATTGAACACTTCGGTCACGCCCGGCTTGGCCTTGATGTCCGAGAGCATCGGGTTCCAGGTGGTGACGGCGTTGACCTGCTCCGTGTTGAAAGCGGCGGAGATGTCGGCGTCGGAGGTGTTGACCACTTTCAGGTCTTTCTCGGTGAGGTCCACCGAATCCAGGGCTCGGGCCAGCAGGTAATGGGACACCGACAGCTCGACCAGATTGACGTCCATGCCCTTGAGGTCGGCGACTTTCTTGCCGTCGCCCTTGAGCACGATGCCATCGTTGCCGTTGGAAAAGTCGCTGACGATCAGCGCGGTGCTGTCGACGCCGCCGGCGGCCGGAATGGTCAGCGCGTCCATGTTGGTCATGGTGCAGCCGTCGAACTGGCCGGCGGTGTATTGGTTGATGGATTCGACGTAGTCGTTGAGCTGCACCACATCAATCTTGATGCCGTACTTCTTCGCCCATTTGTCGACGATGCCTTGGCTGCCGGCGTATTCCCAGGGCATCCAGCCGGCGTAAATGGTCCAGCAGACGCTGAAGTGGTCTTTTGGCGCGGCCTGGGACGAGACGCTCACGATGGCTGCGAAGGCAGCGGCGAGGAGGGCGGGTAAACGAAGTCGGGACATGGTGGTTCTCCAGTTGATCAAGGGCGGGCAGGAGTCAACGCGGCACCGCGAACGGTGGCTTGTCTCCCGGGCTTTTGTCCCGCCGTGTAACCTCAACTGGAGGTCGCCAACTCTCGGACCAGTCACTCGCCTTAGCGAGCCGGAACCCTAGTCAGCCATTGCAAATTGTGGTGCCGCGAACCTGTGATGACTCCTGCACGGGTTTGCTAAAGCGAGAGCCGTGCCAAGTCGCCCGAAGCGCTCTGGGCCGGGGGATTGCCATTTTTCGGGAGGCCGCAAGGGCCGTTCGCTGCTTTGTGATGGTGCGCCCGTGCACTGAGATGCAGCGTGGCTGGCCGCTGATCCGAAGGTCAGACGTCGTCCGGCACTCGCCAACGCATTGCCAGTCAAAACAGGTGTCAGCCGGCTGTATCGGCTGTGGTCTTTCAGGAGGCCGCCATGTTTCGTCGACTGTTACTGGGCGTTGTGCTCGGTGTCGGGTTGTCCGGCTGCTACTACTACGCCGGCACCTACGACGTGTATTCCACGCCTTATTACTATCCCGGCTATGCGCCGTATTCCTACTATTACGGCCCGCGTTATTACTATGGTCCGCGCTTTTACGGTGGTTATCGCTACTACTATTGGGGCGGGCATCACCCTCGTTATTACGGCGGTGGATACCATGGGCGGCACCATTAATCAGCGGGTGAATAGATGAAAAACCTTTCATCGGCTAGATGTTTCAACTTGTTTCAAGGGCGCACCGGATGTCGAAAACGATGTCTGATCTTTCGACAGTCACCGAATAATTGACTGTCGCTCGCCAGCGTCGCTGGTGTGGCTCACTCGCGGTCCAGGAGGCCGCCATGCTCTGTCGAAAACAGCTCCGCCCAATTCTTCTGATGGCTGTATTAGGATTGTCACTTGGCGCGTGCGTGCCCTATGCCGATGGAGGAGGCAGCTACTACAGTTCCGAGGTTTACACGTCCCCCGCGCCGTACTACTCAGATGGCGGCGGTTACTACTCCAGTGGCGGTTACTACACCTCGCCGCGCCGGTATTACTCACCACCGGCCCGCTATTACCAGCCAACGCCGCGGTACTACCACCAGCCGCGGGTGTATCAACCGGCACCGCGTTATTACCAGCCTTCGCCACGAAGCGATTACCGGGCGCACCAGGGGCGCGGTTGGGACGGCAATGGCCGGGGCGGTTGGGATGGCCGTAACCGTGGCAATTGGAACAATGATTACCGTGGTGGCGGACGCAATCACGGTGGACGAGGTGACCACTACGGTCGCGGCGATCACTCTGGCCGAGGCAGCCACCGATAACATGAGTTGAATGCAATACCTGTGGGAGCGAGCCTGCTCGCGATGGCGGATTGTCAGTCACATCATTGATGAATGACAAACCGCCATCGCGAGCAGGCTCGCTCCCACATTTCGTTTTGTGACCTTACAAATCCGCCAGCGGATGCCGACCTTCCCAGACCTTGCGAAAATGCGCCTCCACCACCGCATCCGGCACGTGATTGATATCAGGCCAATGCCAATGCGGTTTCTGGTCTTTGTCGATCAACCGCGCACGCACGCCTTCGCTGAACTCTGGATGCCGGCAGCAGTTGAGGCTCAAGGTGTATTCCATCTGGAAAACCTGAGCCAGCGACATATGCCGGGCGCGGGATATCTGTTGCCAGACCAGATGAGCGGTCAGCGGCGAACCTTCACTCAGGGTCCGCGCCGCGCGGCTAAGTACCAGGTCCGTGCTATCACGCTGTTGGCTGATGGCTTTCCAGGCGCAACGTACATCACTGACATCCAGCAATTCGTCGATCTGCTGGCGGCGCGGCAGCCACTGGGCTTCGGGTATTCGCGCCAGCGCTTCCTGCTGCAAGGCCTTGAGCAGACTGTTGAGCTGCATCGGCGTCTGTTCCTGCCAGTTCAATTGCAGCAAGCCTTCGATCAGCTCTTCTTGCTGTTCATCGAGCAGGAAGCGGTCGGCCAGGCCCAGATCGATCGCATCGCGACCGTTCATGTGCGCGCCGGTCAGGCCGAGGAACAAACCGAGCTTGCCGGGCAGGCGCGACAGAAACCAACTGGCACCGACATCCGGATACAAACCAATGCTGATTTCCGGCATCGCCAAACGGCTGCTCGGCGTGACAATACGGATGTTCGCGCCCTGCAGCAGGCCCATGCCGCCGCCGAGTACATAACCGTGACCCCAGCAGATCAGCGGTTTCGGGTAGGTGTGCAGGCTGAAGTCCAGCCGGTATTCCGCCGCGAAGAAAGTTGCGGCCAGCGGGGGCACTACGCCGGGGTGCGCGCGACACGCTTCCACCAGGCTGCGCACTTCGCCACCGGCGCAAAAGGCCTTGGCGCCATGACCGCGCAATAGCACGCAGACGATTTGCGGATCCTTGGCCCAGGCGTCCAGTTGATCGCGCAGGGCGTTGATCATCGGCAAGGACAGGGCGTTCAGGGATTTTTCGGCATCCAGGCTGGCAACGCCGATGCGGGCGCCGTCGGTGCCGGTGAGTTCTTCGAAGTGCAGATTCATCGTGACCTCGATCGGGAATTTGAGCGTTCAGTATGATCGCAATGCAGGAAAGTGCCGGATCTGCGTCAGATCAATTGACAAGCGTGATGGGCTTTCCTAGGGTTCGCCCCATTGTTTTTGCCGGATGTAACCATGACTGCTGACGACCGTATCAAACTCGAACCGAGCTGGAAGGAGGCACTGCGTGCCGAATTCGACCAGCCCTACATGGCAGAGTTGCGCGATTTCCTGCAACAGGAGCGTGCGGCCGGCAAGGAGATTTATCCGCCGGGCCCGATGATTTTCAACGCGCTCAACTCGACGCCGCTGGACAAGGTCAAGGTCGTCATTCTCGGTCAGGATCCGTATCACGGGCCAGGCCAGGCCCATGGCTTGTGCTTCTCGGTGCAACCGGGCGTGCCGGCGCCGCCGTCGCTGGTGAACATCTATAAGGAGTTGAAACGCGACCTGAACATCGACATTCCCAATCACGGCTATCTGCAGAGCTGGGCCGATCAGGGCGTGTTGATGCTCAATACCACCATGACCGTCGAGCGCGCCAATGCCAATGCGCACAAGGACAAGGGCTGGCAGTTCTTTACCGACCGGATCATTGAAGTGGTCAGCCAGCAGCAACCGCATCTGGTGTTCATGCTGTGGGGCGCCCATGCCCAGAGCAAGCAGAAGCTGATCGACGCGACCAAGCATCTGGTGCTGACGTCGGTGCACCCGTCACCGCTGTCCGCTTATCGCGGGTTTCTCGGGTGCGGGCACTTCAGCCGGACCAACAAGTTTCTTGAGCAGAATGGCGAGACGCCGATTGATTGGCGGTTGCCGCCGGTTTGATGTGGTGACCGGGCGGGCCTCATCGCGAGCAGGCTCACTCCCACATTGGATCTCCAGTGAACACAAATTTTGTGATCGGCCGAGATCCAGTGTGGGAGTGAGCCTGCTCGCGATGGGGGCGACTCGGTCTATCAGACCGAATCCGGATTCCGGTTCCAATACTTGAACAACGGCTCCGCCAGAAACAACACAAACAACAACCGCATCACCTGCATCGCCGTCACCAGCGGCACCGACAATTGCAGGGTCTCCGCCGTCAGGCTCATCTCCGCAATCCCGCCGGGCATCATGCCCAGGGTCAGCGAACGCAAATCCAGATGTGTCAGCGCACTCAATCCCAAGGCTGCCGCCGTGGCGATCAACATGGTCAACACCGTACCAATCAACGTCCGCCCCATAAACGAAGGCGCACGCCGGAAAAACTGCCGATTGAAGTGGCAGCCCAAGCCACTGCCGATCAGCCATTGGCCAATCTGGCTACCGCCGTTGGGCAAACCAATGTGCAGATCCCAACCAATGCTCACCGCCGCACTCACCAGCAACGGCCCGAACAGCCACGGGTTGGGTTGACGCAAACGCTCCCAAATCCACGCCGCCAAGGCGCCCGCCGGAAATAGAAAGGCCAGCCACCACCAGTTGACGGCCGTCGGATGAAAAACCGGTGCGCCGTCGCCCAGCAAATACTTGAACGCCGCCGGTACGCAAAGCACCACCACCAGCACCCGCAGGCTTTGCCCGGCCGCTACGCGACTGAGCACCGCGCCATTGCGTGCGCCGAGGTTGACCATCTCCCCGGAGCCGCCGGGCATGCTGGAAAAGAATGCGGTGGCGCGATCCTCACCGGTACGGCGCATCAACCAGACCCCGACCACGGCGGACAGGCTGGTGATCAACGCACCGAAGAAGATCAGGCCAAAGTGGCTCAACACCTGCTCCATCACCACCGGGGTGAAGTGAAGGCCGATGCCGATGCCGACGACCCACTGGCCGACCTTGCGGCCGCCAGGGATTTCGGCCAATTGCCAGGGCGTCAGGCAACGCACGAGGATGATCGCCAGCAACGAGCCGACCATCCATGGCAGTGGCCAGCCGATCTGGCTGGCCAGGTAACCGCCCAGCGCGCCGACCAGCGGCGTACCCCACCAGGCGTTGAAGGGTGCTCGATCAGACATCGGCGACCGCGCGACGAGCGACCGAACGTTTGCGCCAGATCCGCAGGATCGGCACCAGCAACATCACCACGATCAACGCCCAGACACCCAGCGTGATCCCGCTCGACCAGAGAATCTCCAGCGAACCGTTGGAAATCGACAGTGCGCGGCGCAGATTCTGTTCCATCAAACCTCCGAGAATGAAGCCCAGCAAAACCGGCGACAACGGGAAATCCAGCTTGCGCAGAATGTAGCCGAAGATGCCGATGCCGATCATCAGGAACAGGTCGAAGGTGGTGGCATGCACCGCGAACACGCCGATGGCGGTGATGATTGCGATCATCGGCACCAGCGCCCAGTTCGGTACGGCGAGGATGCGGGTGAAGATGCGGATCATTGGAATGTTGAGGATCACCAGCATGATGTTGGCAATGAACAACGACGCGATCAGGCCCCAGACGATGTCCGGTTGCTGTTGGAACAGCAGTGGGCCCGGCGTGATGTTGTACAGCGACAACGCACCGATCATCACCGCCGTCGTGCCCGAACCGGGAACGCCCAGGGTCAGCATCGGCACCAGCGCACCGCAGGCTTCAGCACCGATGGCGGTTTCCGGAGCGGCCAGACCGCGCTTGTCGCCCTGTCCGAATTTGCCGCTTGGGCCGGCGATACGTTTCTCGGTCATGTAGGCCACGGCGCTGGCAAGTGTTGCACCGGCGCCAGGCAAAACGCCCATGATGAAACCCAGCACACCGCACCGCATGTTCACCCAGAACACCGACGCAGCTTCCTTGAAGTTGAACATCATGCGGCCGGTGGCTTTGAACGCTTCCTGGCCGCGGTGGGTTTTTTCCAGCAGCAACAGGATTTCGCTGATGGAGAACAGGCCCAGCACCAACACCACGAACTGAATGCCGTCGGTGAGGTGGATGTTGTCGCCGGTGAAGCGGTAGACACCGCTGTTGGCGTCGATGCCGACGGTCGACAGGAACAGGCCGATCAGCGCCGCGATAAAGGTCTTCAGCGGTCGATCACCGGCCATGCCGCCGAGGCAGACAATCGCGAACACCATCAGGACGAAATATTCCGCCGGACCGAAGGCAATCGCCCATTTCGCTAGGATCGGCGCGAACACCACCATCCCGCACGTGGCAATAAAGGCGCCGATGAACGAGCTCCACGCCGACAGCGACAGCGCGACACCGGCCATGCCTTGACGGGCCATCGGGTAGCCGTCGAGGGTGGTCATGACGGTGGACGCTTCGCCCGGAATGTTCAGCAGGATCGAACTGATCCGGCCGCCGTACTCGCAACCCAGGTAAACCGCAGCCAGCAGGATCAGCGCCGACTCTGGTGGCAGCCCGAGGGCGAATGCAATCGGGATCAGCAACGCCACGCCGTTGATCGGACCGAGGCCGGGCAGCAGGCCGACGACGGTGCCGATCAGCGTGCCGCTGAGTGCGGTGACCAGGTTGTAAGGGGTCAGTGCGACGCCGAAGCCGTGACTCAAATAACCAAGCGTATCCATTTCAGTTCTCCAGAACGTCGAGCAGGCCCAGAGGCAGCGGCACGTCCATCACTTTGTCGAACAGCAGGTACAGACCGATGCTCATCAGGCTGATGATCACTGCGCTTGGCAACCAGCGTCCGCCGTACAGGCGCGCCATCGGAATGCCGATCAAAATGCTGCTGAGGATGAAGCCCAGTGGTTCGAACAGGCCGGCGAACACCAGCAGCAGCACCACGCAGCGGCCGATCTTGTGGAGGGTTTCACGATCCAGCGGCGGGTCTTCTTCGGAGTGTTTGATCGGGGACGGGCGAAACACCATGTAGATCAGGCCCATTCCCATCAGCCCCAGCATCAGCAAGGGGAAGGCGCGAGGGCCGATCGGTTCGTAGGAAAAAGGCGCCTGGTAGGGCCAGGCCATCAGCACCAGGCTGGCGCAGGCCAGCAGCAGCACCGATGCGAAAATGCGTTGTACGAGCATGGGGAACTCCTGTGCCGCGCCCCCGCAGTGCGGGGCCGCAGCCGCTAGACAGAGGCGATCACTGAATCAGGCCGAACTCTTTGGCCAGCACTTTGTAGTCCGCGACCTGCTTCTTCACGTAGGTGTCCAGTTCCGGGCCGGTCATGGCGAACGGAAAGAGTTCACGCTGATCGCGCAGCTTGGCGAAATCATCGGAAGCCAGCAGTTTGTCGAAGGAGTCTTTCCACCAGGCGTAGTCTTCATCGCTGACTTTTGGCCCGAGGTAGAAACCGCGAACCACTGGCCAGACGATGTCGTAGCCTTGCTCTTTGGCGGTCGGAATGTCTTTCATTTCCGGCTCGTCCAGGCGCTTATCGGAGAACACCGCCAGCAGGCGCATGTCGCCGCTCTGGATGTGCGGCATGGAGTCGGAGATGTCGGTGCTGCCGACCTGGATGTGGCCGCCGAGCAGGGCGGTGGCGATTTCGCCGCCACCTTCGAGGGCGACGTAACGCAGATCGCGCGGGTTGATCCCGGCGGCCTTGGCGATCAACGCGGTTTGCATCCAGTCCTGGCTGCCGACGGTGCCGCCGGAACCGATCACCACTTTGCTTGGATCTTTCTTCAGCGCCTGAACGAGATCGTCGAGGGTCTTGTAAGGCGAATCGCTTTTCACCGCGATGGCGCCGTAGCTGGTGCCGACCGCTGCCAGCCAGCGCACGTTGGTTTCATCGAAGCGACCGAACTTGCCCTGGGCCAGGTTCAGCAACGAGCCGCTGGACCACGCCACGAGCGTGCCGGCGTCGGCCGGACGCTGAGCGACCACCGCGTTGTACGCCACTGCGCCGACACCGCCGGGCATGTAGGTCACGCGCATCGGTTTGCTCAGCAGTTTCTCGTTCATCAGCGCGCTTTGCGCCAGTTTGCAGGTCAGGTCGAAACCGCCGCCGGGCGAGGCCGGGGCGATGCATTCCGGGCGCTTGGGCTCGGCCATCAGTTGGCCGGCAAACAGCATGCAGCTGGCGGCGAGGGCGAAACGGCGCAGTGATCGATTCATTGTTGTCTCCACGGGAGTTGTTGTTTTTGGGGATGTTTCAGGTGCGGCAGTTTCGCGTCGCGCAGCCGTTGATGGCGCTGACTAACGTAAACGACGGGAATTGAAAAAAGAGATGAGGCGGGCAAACCTGGGGCTGTGTGGACAGCATGGCGAAGTACCTCGTTATTGTTCTTATTGGCGAAAACGCATCGAGGCGTTTTTCGGGAGCTACATTTCAAAGCACGATCGATGGCTTTCAGTCGAAACCATCCGTGGGCCGACTCTAACGGTCGAACCTTTCACTAACCTTTCAGCGGACTTTCACGGTTTTCGGGCTTCACAGCGGCGGATGCGGCTGTAAACTCCGCGCCAAAGAATGGCGTCGAACATCCCTGAATGAGGTAAAGATCCATGCGTGTTCTGCTCGTCGAAGACCATCTGCAACTCGCCGACAGTGTCGCCCAGGCGCTCAAGAGCACCGGGTTGACCGTGGATGTGCTGCACGACGGCGTGGCCGCCGACCTGGCGCTGAGCAGCGAGGAATACGCCATGGCGATCCTCGATGTCGGCCTGCCGCGCATGGATGGCTTCGAGGTGCTGGCGCGCTTGCGGGCCCGGGGCAAGAACCTGCCGGTGCTGATGCTGACCGCTCGCAGCGACGTCAAGGATCGCGTGCATGGCTTGAACCTCGGCGCTGACGATTACCTGGCCAAACCGTTCGAACTGACCGAGCTCGAAGCCCGGGTCAAAGCCTTGCTGCGTCGCAGTGTGCTCGGCGGCGAGCGTCAGCAGACCTGCGGCGTGCTGGCTTACGATCTGGACACCCGACGCTTCACCCTCGGCGACGAATTGCTGACCCTGACCTCCCGCGAACAAGCGGTGCTCGAAGCGCTGATTGCGCGTCCCGGTCGGGTGATGAGCAAGGAGCAACTGGCTGCTCAAGTGTTTGGTCTCGACGAAGAGGCCAGCCCCGACGCCATCGAAATCTACGTCCACCGCTTGCGCAAGAAACTCGACGGCCAACCGGTCGCCATCGTGACGTTCCGCGGTCTTGGCTACTTGCTGGAAAGCCGCGATGCATAAGCCCAGCAGCCTGCGCTGGCGGTTGCTGTGGAACCTCGCGCTGTTGCTGGTGGTGTTGATGCTGGCCAGTGGATTGAGCGCGTACTGGAATGGTCGCGAAGCTGCCGACACCGCGTATGACCGGACCTTGCTGGCCTCGGCGCGAACCATCGCCGCCGGGGTGTCCCAGCGTGACGGAACACTCAGTGCCGATGTGCCTTACGTGGCGCTGGATACGTTTGCCTATGACAGTGCCGGGCGAATTTTTTACCTGGTCAACGACATTCACCAGAACCTGATTTCCGGTTACGAAAACCTTCCCGCTCCACCACCGGGAACGCCGCGCACCGATGACTATCCGGCGCTTGCCCGTTTCTACAACGCGACGTATCGAGGGCAGAACGTGCGGGTGGTCAGCCTGCTCAAGCCCGTGAGCGAACCGAACATGAACGGCATGGCCGAAATTCGCGTGGCGGAAACCGACGAGGCGCGCGTCAGCATGGCCCGTAGCCTAGCGGCAGACACGTTGTTGCGGCTGGGTATGCTGGCGGTCGGCGCGTTGCTGATGGTGTGGTTTGCGGTGAGTGCCGCGTTGCGCCCATTGGAACGCTTGCGCACGGCGGTGGAAGAGCGCCAGTCCGATGACTTGCGGCCGCTGCCGCTGGTGGAGGTGCAGCGAGAATTGTGGCCGTTGGTGCGTGCGCTCAATCACTTTACCGAGCGCCTGCGCGGGCAGTTCGAACGTCAGGCGCAGTTCATTGCCGATGCTGCGCACGAACTGCGCACGCCACTGGCGGCGCTCAAGGCGCGACTTGAACTCGGCCTGCGTTCGGGCGAACCTGAAACCTGGCGCAATACGCTGGAAACGGCAGCGCAAGGCACGGATCGTTTGACCCATCTGGCCAACCAATTGCTGTCGCTGGCGCGTGTCGAAAACGGTGCCCGGGCGATTGCCGAGGGCGGTGCACAATTACTCGATCTGAGTCAGCTGGCCCGGGAGCTGGGCATGGCGATGGCGCCGCTGGCCCATGCCCGCGGCGTGGCGCTGGCGCTGGAGGCCGACGAACCGGTGTGGCTGCGCGGTGAGCCGACGCTGCTGAACGAGCTGTTGAGCAATCTGGTGGACAACGCGCTGGCCCATACGCCGCCTGGCGGCAATGTGATCCTGCGGGTCTCGGCGCCGGCGGTGCTGGAGGTCGAGGATGATGGGCCGGGGATTCCGCTGGAAGAGCGTGATCGGGTGTTCGAGCGCTTCTATCGGCGCAACCAGCAGGTGGCCGGGTCGGGGTTGGGGTTGGCGATTGTTGGCGAGATCTGCCGCGCGCATCTGGCGCAGATCAGTCTGCACGATGGCGAGCAGGCGGGGTTGAAGGTGCGAGTGAGTTTTATCGCGGGAGAATAATGGTGGCATCTTCGCGGGCAAGCCTCGCTCCTACAAAAGCACCGTAATACCTGTAGGAGCGAGGCTTGCCCGCGAAGCTCTTAATAAAACATCGACCGCGATTCTTCCAGATCCCTGCACATCGACTCATTCTCCGGGTCGATTCCCAGCTTCTTGAAGGCCGGCACGCCGAGCGGGTCGATACGGGCGATGGGGTGGTCGGTGTCCTTGTGGCAATACAAACTGGCCACTTGCACCAGATCCACATAGTCGACGCGCTCGGACTCGCGCTTGAAGTCCAGATACAGCCCCGGCACTTGTACCAGCATTTCCGGAAACTCCCAGACCCTGAGCAGTTTGTCGCCGAGCAGCGGGTGAATGTGGTCGATCACATGGTTCAGGCTGACCGGGTCCGACAGCAGCTCGTAGTGGTCTTCGGCGTAGGTCAGGATCGGCAGTACACCAATCTGATGCACCAGTCCGCCCAGCGCCGCCTGATCGGGCTTGAGCTGCGTGTAACTGCGGCACAGCGCGTAGCTGACCCCGGCGATTTCCAGGCTTTTGCGCCAGACATCGCGCATCTTTTTCTCCACCACGTCAGAGCGCGCATGGAAAATCTGCTCCATGACCAGACCGATGGCCAGGTTGCTGCTGTAATTGACGCCCAGGCGCGTGATTGCCGTGTGCAAGTCAGTGACTTCCTGGGTCGCGCGCAGCAGCGGGCTATTGACCACTTTGATCAGGCGTGCCGACAGCGCCGTATCACGGCCAATCACTTTACTCAGGGTGCTGACACTTATTTCCGGGTCTTCAGCGGCCTTGCGAATCTGCAGGGCCACTTCCGGCAACGTTGGCAGAACCAGGTCATCGTTATCGATGGCCTCAACCAAATCCTGTTGGACCTTATCCGCCAAATCGCTCATTTCTTTTCTCTAGGGTGTTGCAACAAGTACTGCTGTTAACGCTGGATTTCGCGATCGCGATCCAGTTCATAAGGCAAGTCAAGCAGATGCAGGGCCGGCCCTTCGATCGCGCCGAGATGGACGTCGCCACCTTCCGCCGCTTCGGCTTGCAAGACGGCCAGGAGTTCAATGTTTTGTCCGGCGTGCGCGGCAATCACCACTTCGCCGATGGAACTGCCGTGTGTCGGGGAAAACAAGGGTGTGCCGGGTTCAGGTAATGCACTGGCGTCCAGCTTCAGACGATACAAGCGGCGCTTGAGTTTGCCCAGGTACTGCATCCGCGCAACGATTTCCTGGCCGGTGTAGCAACCTTTCTTGAAGCTCACACCGCCGACGGCCTGCAGATTGAGCATCTGCGGAATGAACAATTCGCGCGTGCCCGGCATCACCTGGCCGATCCCTGCGCGGACCTGACCCAGCAGCCATTGATTGAGATCGCCCTCGGTCAGCAAAGCAGATAACCGGCCCTTGATGACGTCGGCCTGATCGGCGGCAACCCAGAGTTCGGCGCGGTCCGGTGAAACGCGGATGGCTATCAATCCGTCATTGCGCGCCACGCTGTCGGTGTCCGCCGGCAGTTCGAGGCCCAGGGCGATCAGGGCGGCATCGCCATGGTCAACGCCGAAGCGGACCCAGGCAGCGCTTTCATCGGTCAATTTCGATTTGGAGAACACCGCGTACTTCTTCAAGTCCGCCAGTTGCGGCTCCAGCAGCTCGGTGGCCATGGCCATGAGCACGCCATCACCTTGCAGCAGAATGCGGAAGCTCGATTGCATCCGGCCTTTCTGGGTGCAGCGCGCACCGAGGCTGGCCTGGGTGTCGCTCAGGTAATTGAGGTTGCAGGTCAGTTGGCCTTGCAGAAATTTGCTGGCATCCGCGCCGCGGACCGCGAGAACGCCTTCGTGAGACAGGGTGCAGAAAAAAGCAGAATCGGCCATGGGAGATCGCAGGGTAAAAGAGTCTGGGGGACATCATAAGGGGGCGCCCATGAAATGGGTAGTTCACAAAAGGTCGACAGTGCCCGACCAAAGCCGACTGTTCGATGGTGTCCGGGGCTGTATACTTGCCGCCTATTTGAGGAGCGCTCCATGGTCGAAGATGTTGAACTGAATCGCCTCTACTGGCACAGCCGCCGCGGCATGCTTGAACTTGACGTGTTGCTGGTGCCGTTCGTGAAAGAGGTCTACCCGCACCTCAATGATGTCGACCGCGATTGCTACCGCAAGCTACTCGAATGCGAAGATCAGGACATGTTCGGCTGGTTCATGGAACGCGCCGAGTCGGAAGATCCGGAGCTGCAGCGCATGGTTCGCATGATCCTGGATCGTGTCCAGCCCAAGTAATGCGTTCGAATGCCGCTGGCATGCCTCACGGCAGTTGCTGGCGGCGTATCTGTTGGCCCAGCTGTTCGCGCTGGGTGCATTGTTTCTGCTTGCCATACCGGTCTGGGTCAGCTTGCTCGGCGCTGTTTGCTGCCTGGCTCATGGCGTTTGGGCATTGCCACGCCAGATTTTGCTGACACACCCACAGGCGTTTCGCGGCTTGCGTCGCGATGCGGATGGCTGGCAGTTGTGGAATCAGGTGGCGGGTTGGCAGGCGGTTCAGCTACGGCCGGACAGCCTCGCGCTGCCGCTGGTCGTCGTCCTGCGTTTTCGCCTGCAGGGCGAGCGGCGGGTCCGGGCGATCTGTGTGCCCCGGGATTCGCAGGCGGCGGATGTGCACCGACGCCTGCGGGTTCGGCTCACGTTCAGTCGGCGTAGGTGGGCGGTACCAGAATAGTGTCCAGCGCCTCCGGCAGCAGGTTCGGGTAGTCGAGGGTGTAATGCAGGCCGCGACTTTCCTTGCGTTCCATGGCTGACTGAATCATCAGTTCCGCCACTTGGGCCAGGTTACGCAGCTCGATCAAGTCCCGGCTGACCTTGTAGTTACTGTAGAACTCGTCGATTTCGTCCAGCAACAGCCGCACGCGGTGCTGCGCACGTTGCAGGCGCTTGTTGGTGCGCACAATGCCGACGTAGTCCCACATGAATCGCCGCAGTTCATCCCAGTTGTGCGCAATGATCACGTCTTCATCCGAGTCGGTGACCTGGCTGGCATCCCAGACGGGCAGGGCGACCGGAATCGAAACCTGCGGCAGTTGCTCAAGAATGTCTTCTGCCGCCGAGCGTGCGTAAACGAAACATTCCAGCAGCGAGTTGCTGGCCATGCGGTTGGCGCCGTGCAGGCCAGTGAAACTGGTTTCGCCAATTGCATACAGCCCCGGCACGTCGGTGCGGCCCTGCTGATCGACCATCACGCCGCCGCAGGTGTAGTGCGCTGCGGGAACCACCGGAATCGGTTGCTTGGTGATGTCGATGGAAAACTCCAGGCAGCGCTCGTACACCGTCGGGAAGTGCGTCTTGATGAACGCTTCCGGCTTGTGACTGATGTCCAGATAAACGCAATCGACACCCAGGCGCTTCATCTCATGGTCGATGGCCCGGGCGACGATGTCCCGTGGCGCCAGTTCGGCGCGCGGGTCGAAACGCTGCATGAAGCGTTCGCCATTGGGCAGCTTCAGGTGCGCACCTTCGCCGCGCAGGGCTTCGGTGATCAGGAAACTCTTGGCTTGCGGGTGATACAGGCACGTCGGGTGAAACTGGTTGAACTCCAGGTTCGCCACCCGGCAGCCCGAACGCCAGGCCATGGCGATGCCATCACCGCAGGCGCCGTCGGGGTTGCTGGTATAGAGGTAGACCTTGGCTGCACCGCCGGACGCGAGGATCACGAAGCGTGCGCCGTAGGTGTCGACTTCCCCGGTGCCGCGGTTGAGCACGTAGGCGCCGAGGCAGCGGTCGCCTTCAAGGCCCAGGCGCTTCTCGGTGATCAGATCGACGGCGACCCGCTGTTCCAGCAACTCGATGTTGGGCCGCTGTCTGGCTTTGTCGAGCAGGGTTCTGAAAATCGCTGCGCCGGTGGCATCGGCGGCGTGAATGATGCGCCGATGGCTGTGACCGCCTTCGCGGGTCAGGTGAAACTCGAAACCGCCATCTTCGGTGCCGGATTGTTCATCGCGGGTGAACGGCACGCCTTGATCGATCAGCCATTGAATGGCCTCTTTGCTGTGCTCGACGGTGAAGCGCACGGCGTCTTCGTGGCACAGGCCACCGCCGGCATTCAGGGTGTCATCGACGTGGGATTCAACGGTATCGGTGTCATCCAGCACGGCAGCGACACCGCCCTGGGCCCAGAAGGTCGAGCCATTGGCGAGGTCGCCTTTGCTCAGTACGGCAATGCGCAAATGATCGGGCAAGGTCAGCGCAAGGCTCAAACCGGCAGCACCGCTGCCAATCACCAGAACATCGTGTTGAAACTGTTGGCTCATTTCAGGATTCCGCTCAAAGCGACCCGGGTCGGGGTTGGCGCATGACTCCCGCAACGGCGAGTCAAGGCGGCCACACAGCGCACTAGTATATAGAGGGGGGGAGCGGCACAATAGCCGAGGTCACATGGCATTGTGAAACTACTGTGACGGAAAAGACTTGACGCTTCGTCGGATGATTTTTCGACCGGTTCGGCGACAAGAAGACTGTATCGTCGATTTAACAGTCTTTTTCCATTCACGGTTGCACAATGTCGGTCTTGCGCAGCTATAAATATTTGGAACTTTTGCCAAAGGCCCAAGATCAATAGACCGTTGCCTGAATCAAGGGACAGTGTCGGCTTCAATGCAGGATTGCGGTTTGATCCTTGCCGGCGAATCCGATGACAAGATTATTCGCGCAGCCGGGTTATGCCGAGCTGCGCTTTTCGTGCGTGCCAAATCAGAGCCCGCAGGAAACTTGCTTGGAGGGGGAGAACTTTTGCGAAAAGCCCGAGTCTATGTTTGCAAGTCTGGTCGTTTAGTTATGCAAGCTTCCTCCGAGCTTATCGAGGAGAGTTCATGCTAACCCAGGAAGAGGATCAGCAGCTGGTCGAACGCGTTCAGCGCGGCGACAAGCGAGCTTTCGATCTGCTAGTGCTGAAATATCAGCACAAAATTCTCGGGTTGATCGTGCGTTTCGTGCACGACACCCATGAAGCCCAGGATGTGGCACAAGAAGCCTTTATCAAGGCGTACCGTGCGCTTGGAAATTTTCGCGGGGACAGCGCGTTTTACACGTGGCTTTACCGCATCGCCATCAACACGGCGAAAAACTATCTGGTTTCACGCGGCCGTCGGCCGCCGGATAGCGATGTCAGTTCCGAAGATGCAGAGTTCTACGATGGCGATCATGGCCTCAAGGATCTCGAGTCGCCTGAGCGCGCATTGCTGCGGGATGAGATCGAAGGCACCGTCCATCGAACCATTCAGCAACTGCCGGAAGATTTGCGTACGGCTTTAACTTTACGTGAGTTTGATGGTCTGAGTTACGAGGACATTGCGGCAGTCATGCAGTGTCCGGTGGGTACCGTGCGCTCCCGGATTTTCCGCGCTCGGGAGGCCATCGATAAAGCCCTGCAGCCGTTGTTGCAGGAAAACTGAGACAGCGGCGACAGCCAAGAGAGGAACGCCATGAGTCGTGAAGCCCTGCAGGAATCGCTGTCCGCAGTGATGGATAACGAAGCGGACGAACTGGAATTGCGTCGGGTATTGAATGCCTTTGACGATGTTGAAACCCGTGAAACATGGGCTCGTTATCAAATCGCTCGGGCAGTGATGCACAAGGATCTGCTGCTTCCACGTCTGGACATTGCAGCGGCCGTTTCTGCTGCGCTGGCTGATGAAGCCGTACCGGCGAAAGTCTCCCGTGGTCCATGGCGCAGCCTGGGTCGCCTCGCTGTAGCCGCTTCGGTTACCGTCGCCGTGTTGGCAGGTGTTCGTCTGTACAACCAGGACGAGATCGCGGGTGTCGAGCTGGCTCAGCACTCCACTCAACCGGGTCTGGCCGTTCCTCAGGTCAAGGGTCCAGCTGTTTTGGCAGGCTATAATGAGAGCTCGGAAGCCACTGGTCCTATGGCCAACGGCGTATTGCAAGCTCAGCCGGGCTGGCACGATCAGCGTTTGCCAGGCTACTTGCGCCAACATGCTCAACAGGCTGCACTGAAAGGTACTGAGAGCGCTCTGCCTTACGCTCGTGCAGCGAGCCTGGAAAACCGTTAAGGAGGATCATGCGCGCCATACCTCTACTTTCGCTTCTGCTTAGTGGCTGGTTCATTGTTCCAGCCCATGCCGATGAGGCACAAGACTGGTTGACCCGTCTTGGCCAGGCCGAGCAGCAGCAAAGCTTTCACGGTACTTTTGTCTACGAGCGAAACGGTAGTTTTTCTACCCACAACATCTGGCACCGCGTCCAGGATGGCAAGGTCCATGAGCGTTTACTCCAGCTCGACGGCCAGGCTCAGGAAGTTGTGCGCATTGATGGGCGTACTCAATGCGTCAGCGGCATTCTGATTGCAGGGCTTGGGGATTCCCCCAACTCCGCTGCTCGTACACTCGATCCACAGAAGCTCAAGAATTGGTACGACCTTGCCGTCATCGGCAAGTCGCGTGTGGCCGGCCGTGCGGCAGTCATCGTTACCCTGACGCCTCGCGATCAACATCGCTACGGTTTTGAATTGCATCTGGATAAAGAAACCGGCCTGCCGCTCAAATCATTGCTTCTGAATGAGAAAGGGCAGTTGCTGGAGCGGTTCCAGTTCACGCAGCTGGATACCTCCGATTTGCCCTCCGACGACGATTTGCAGGCAGGCCCGGATTGCAAAGCCATCACCCTCGACAGCGACAAGGCTTCAGCCGTCAAGGCTGCCCAAACCTGGCATTCGGACTGGTTGCCTGCCGGCTTTGAGCTGACCAGCAGCACTTCACGCAAGGATCCCGCGACCAAAACCCAGGTCAGCAGCCTGATGTATGACGATGGTCTCGCACGTTTTTCGGTGTTCCTTGAGCCGCTCAATGGTGCCCCCGTCACCGATACCCGTACTCAGTTGGGCCCGACCGTCGCTGTATCCCGGCGCTTGACCACCCCGCAAGGCGAGATGATGGTCACCGTCGTCGGTGAAATCCCGGTAGGTACCGCTGAACGGATTGCGCTGTCCATGCGCTCCGATGCCACTGCAACCCAGTAGTGAGCTGAAACCGAAATGTTTGGTGAGCATTTCAATTTGCAAATATCCCCGAAATTTTTTATAGGTCAGAGCCCCTCGGCTCTGGCCTTGTTTGTTGTTCCCGGAACAAAAATACCGGCGTATCGTTCCCGGTGTTCCTTGCTCCATATCGCTTAACCATGCTCGTCGTAACGGGAGCCGTATGTCGATACCACGCTTGAAGTCTTACCTCTCCATATTTGCCACCGTGCTGGTGCTCGGTCAGGCGGTCGCTGTACAAGCGGCCGAGTTGCCTGACTTCACGCAGCTGGTCGAGCAGGCCTCGCCCGCGGTGGTAAACATCAGTACCACGCAGAAACTGCCGGACCGCAAAGTGTCGAGCCAGCAGATGCCAGACCTTGAAGGCTTGCCGCCGATGTTGCGCGAGTTCTTCGAGCGCGGCATGCCGCCACAACCGCGTACGCCGCGCGGTGATCGTCAGCGCGAAGCCCAGTCGTTGGGGTCGGGTTTCATCATCTCGTCTGACGGCTACATCCTGACCAACAACCACGTGATCGCCGATGCCGACGAAATTCTCGTCCGTCTCGCTGACCGTAGTGAGCTGAAAGCCAAACTGGTCGGCACCGATCCACGCTCCGACGTGGCGCTGCTGAAAATCGAAGGCAAGGATCTGCCGGTCCTGAAGCTGGGTAAATCCCAGGACCTGAAGGCTGGTCAGTGGGTCGTGGCCATCGGCTCGCCATTCGGTTTCGACCACACTGTGACCCAAGGCATCGTCAGTGCCATCGGTCGCAGCCTGCCGAACGAAAACTATGTGCCGTTCATCCAGACCGACGTGCCGATCAACCCGGGTAACTCTGGTGGTCCGCTGTTCAACCTGGCGGGCGAAGTGGTGGGGATCAACTCTCAGATCTACACCCGTTCCGGTGGTTTCATGGGCGTGTCGTTCGCAATCCCGATCGATGTGGCCATGGACGTTTCCAACCAGCTGAAAAGCGGCGGCAAGGTCAGCCGTGGATGGTTGGGGGTCGTTATTCAGGAAGTGAGCAAGGATCTGGCCGAGTCGTTCGGTCTTGATAAACCGGCCGGTGCACTGGTGGCGCAGATCCAGGATGACGGTCCGGCGGCCAAGGGTGGCCTGCAAGTGGGTGACGTGATCCTGAGCATGAACGGTCAACCGATCGTCATGTCTGCCGATCTGCCGCATCTGGTCGGCGCGCTGAAGGCTGGCGCCAAGGCAAACCTTGAAGTGATTCGTGAAGGTAAGCGCCAGAATGTCGAGCTGACCGTCGGCGCTATCCCTGAAGAGGGCAAAGAGCTGGATGCCCTGCCGAAATCGGCCACCGAGCGCAGCAGCAATCGCCTGGGTGTTTCCGTGGTCGAGCTGACCGACGAACAGAAGAAAACCTACGACCTCAAAGGTGGCGTGGTGATCAAGGAAGTTCAGGACGGTCCTGCATCCCTGATCGGCTTGCAGCCAGGCGACGTCATCACTCACCTGAACAATCAGGCGATTGGTTCCGCCAAGGAGTTCACCGATATCGCCAAGGCGCTGCCGAAGAACCGCTCGGTGTCGATGCGGGTTCTGCGTCAGAATCGCGCCAGCTTCATCACCTTCAAACTGGCTGAATAAACCGGTTGTCGGCTGAATAAAAAACCGCCTCGAAAGAGGCGGTTTTTTTATGCCTGGTGAAAAGTGTCAGCCCATCATGTCCTTGATCATGCGCTCCTGCTCCATCAGCTCCCGTTGGCGGGCGTCGATACGCGATGACAACGGGAAGTTGGTCCCGGCCTTGCGCTTGGCGAAGTCCAGTTGCTGAATGGCCTGGCGGTAGTCGCCAACCAGCGCAAAGTACTCGGCGCGCGCCTGATGCAAGCCGATGATGTTGCCTGAAAGGCCACGGGTTTCCGCCACCATGTACCAGACATCCGGATCATCGGGACGGCTTTTGAGCAGGTTCTCCAGCGCTTTTTCCGCTTCGGGCGCCCGGTTTTGCTTGAGCAGCAAATCGACGCGCACCTGATTCAGTGGATAGTTGCCCGGATACTGAGTCAGCATCCGGTCCACCCGGGTTTGGGCGTCCGGCAGGCGATTGTTGGTGATGTCCAGATCGATCTGCGCCAGGTTGTAGATGATCTCGTTTGGCGACTTGGCCAGCAGCAACTTGAGATTTTCCCGTGCTTCGTTCAGTTGGCCGCCCTTTATCTGGGCGATCGCCAGGCCATAACGCGCAACGTCGTTTTTCGGGTTTTCATCCAGCTGTGCGCGGAAGCGCTTGGCGCCCAGGCCTGGGGTTTCTTCGTAGATCAGCTGGACTCGCGCACGAATCAGTTGATAACGCATGCTGTCTTCAATGCCGCCGGGTTTGGCCTGCTCGGCGCGGTTGCGGGTGTCGGCGATACGCGATTCGGTCACCGGGTGAGTCAGCAAGAACTCCGGTGGCTTGGCGTCGAAGCGGTATTGGCGCGCCAACCGCTCGAACATGGTTGGCATCGAGCGTGGGTCGTAACCGGCTTTTTCCAGGTTGAGGATGCCGATGCGGTCGGCCTCTTGCTCGTTCTGGCGCGAGAAGCGTCGTTGTTCCTGAATCGCTGCCGCCTGCGTGCCCGCAATGGCCGCGATCCCGGCATCGCCGGCACCGGCAGCGGCAATCACGATCCCGGCCAGCAGTGCGGCCATCATCGGCACCTGCATGCGTTGTTGCGCTTCGACGCCACGGGCAAAGTGGCGCTGCGACAAGTGAGCCAGTTCGTGAGCGAGTACCGAGGCATATTCGCCTTCGGTCTGGGCATTAAGGAACAAGCCACCGTTGACCCCGACAATCCCGCCCGGCGCCGCAAAAGCGTTGAGCTGCGGGCTGTTGATCAGGATGAACTCCAGACGCCGGTCATTGACCTGGCTGGTCTCAACCAACCGGTAGACGCTGGACTCGACATAGTCCTTGAGCTGCGGGTCATTGAGCTGGTCAACCTGACTGCGCAGCAGCGCCAGCCAGGCGCGGCCCAGCTGATATTCCTGTTGTGGCGAGACGATTGCAGAACTGGCGTCACCGAGTGACGGCAGGTCGTCGGCGAAGCCCGGTGAGGCGAGCAGGCAAGCGAGCGTCAGCAGGGTAGGGCGCAAAAAAGTCATGCACAAAGCCTTAGTCGACAAAGACCTTACTGTAGCCGGACAGTACGCTTCGGACCAGATATTCTAAGCCGCTCGACCACCTGACCCGGAGTAACGCAATGACCGACGCTGTAGCCCATGACGCCGAACTGGACGCCAGCGGCCTGAATTGTCCGTTGCCGCTGCTCAAGGCCAAGATGGAACTCAACAAGATGGCCAGCGGCGCGGTACTCAAGGTGATCGCCACCGATGCGGGTTCGCAGCGCGACTTCCGCACCTTTGCCCGTTTGGCCGGTCATACGCTGCTTCGTGAAGAAGATGAAGCGGGCGTTTACCGCTATTGGCTGAAAAAAGCCTGAAAATTGCTGCGTTCGTTTCTAAGGATTATTGATGTTCAAAGTGTTACGCGACTGGATTCAGCGCTATTTCTCCGATGAAGAAGCGGTGGTGCTGGCGGTCCTGCTGTTTCTGGCGTTTACCGCCGTGCTCACCTTGGGCGGCATGCTTGCGCCGGTGCTCGCCGGGATGGTGCTGGCGTATCTGATGCAGGGATTGGTGGTGACACTTGAGCGCCTGCGGGTGCCGGGCGGGGTGGCCGTCGGAGCGGTCTTTGCCTTGTTCATGGGCGTTTTGCTGGTGTTCATTATTGTCGTGGTGCCGTTGCTCTGGCACCAGTTGATCACCTTGTTCAACGAGTTGCCCGGCATGCTCGCCAAGTGGCAATCACTGTTGTTGCTGCTGCCCGAGCGATATCCGCATCTGGTGTCCGACGAGCAGGTTTTGCAAGCCATCGAGGCGGCACGCGGCGAGATCGGCAAGTTCGGCCAATGGGCGCTGACGTTCTCGCTGTCGAGCCTGCCACTGTTGGTCAACATCATGATTTACCTGGTGCTGGTGCCAATCCTGGTGTTCTTCTTTCTCAAGGACCGGGAAATGATCGGCCAGTGGGTTCGCGGTTATCTGCCTCGTGAGCGCGCGCTGATCACCCGTGTTGCCCACGAAATGAACCGGCAGATCGCCAACTACATTCGCGGCAAGGTCATTGAGATTTTCATCTGTGGTGGCGTGACCTACATCGCGTTTGTCGTGCTGGGGCTCAACTACGCGGCACTGTTGGCGTTGCTGGTAGGCGTGTCGGTGGTGGTGCCCTATGTCGGGGCCGTGGTGGTGACCGTGCCGGTGCTGCTGATTGCGTTGTTCCAGTGGGGCTGGAGCGATCAGTTCATCTATTTGATGGCGGTCTACGGAATTATTCAGACGCTGGATGGCAATGTGCTGGTGCCGCTGCTGTTCTCGGAAGCGGTCAACCTGCATCCGGTGGCGATCATCTGCGCGGTGTTGTTGTTTGGCGGGTTATGGGGATTCTGGGGGGTGTTTTTTGCGATTCCGCTGGCGACGCTGTTCAAGGCGGTGCTCGACGCTTGGCCGCGTAAGGAGCCTGTTGTAGCACCTCTGCTTTAACGTTCAGGCTTAATGGCCCCTTCGCGGGCAAGCCTCGCTCCTACAGGTTTTGAGTCGCACCCAAGCCCCCTGTAGGAGCGAGGCTTGCCCGCGAAGGCGCCAGAACAGGCGCCATCAAAATCAGGCTTTGTTCAATGCCTGTGCGGCAGCCAAAACAGCATCCACATGTCCCGGCACCTTAACGCCGCGCCATTCCTGACGCAGCACACCGTTCTTGTCGATCAAAAACGTGCTGCGATCAACACCCATGTATTCCTTGCCATAAAGCTTCTTCAGCTTGATCACATCAAACAGCTGGCACAGCGCCTCTTCCTTGTCGCTGATCAGCTCGAAGGTGAACGCTTGCTTGGCCTTGAAGTTCTCGTGAGATTTCAGGCTGTCGCGGGACACGCCGAAGACTTCGGTGTTCGCCGCTTTAAAGGCATCGAGCTGATCGCGAAAGCCCTGGCCCTGGGTCGTGCAGCCCGGCGTGCTGTCCTTCGGATAGAAGTAGATCACCACTTGCTTGCCTTTAAGGCTCGCGAGGCTGACGGTCTGTCCGCTGGTGGCGGGTGCTTCGAAGTCGGCAACCGGTTGGTCGATGGCAACGGCCATGAGAGCTTCCTTACATTGGGTTTTGTGGGCGCCACGGTTCGATCAGGGCATCCAGGTTCAGCGCGTCGGCGAAATCCAGGAACTGGTCGCGCAACCAGCTGATCTGTACGCCAGCCGGCAAGGTCACGGTGAACGTGGCGTTGAGCATGGTCCCGCCGGTTTGCGGCGCCTGATAGGTGTCGCAGGTCAGGTTTTCCAGCTCGACGTTGTGGTCCATGAAGAACTGGCACAGTTCGTTGATGATGTCCGAGCGGTAAGCCGAGCTGACATAGGCAACGTACGGCAGGGCCTGGGGACGGTTCTCCAGCGCCGCGCTGCGCACCACGTTGACCGTGAAAGCGTGCTTCTTGGCGAGGCTCGGCAGGCTGCCTTCCAGGCGCGCCAGGGCGTCCCAGCTACCGGAGATCTCGAGGATCAACGCACTGCACTCGCCGTGACGGGTCAGGCGAGAGGTGACCACGGCGCAGCGGTTTTCATGGCTGGCGCGGCACAGGACGTTAGTCAGCTCCATGGGGTTGGCGCCGAGGGCACTGATGACAAGGAATTGTTCGCGAACTGTGGGGGTGGACATGCAGCATTCCTAAAGCGATGAGCGGTCGATACTTCTACGGGCTTTTATTGCCGGGGGCGAGCCTGCGGATGCGAATTCAGAAAACCCGAGCCGGAAGGTTGCAACGTGCTCCATTAAGGCAAGAGCGAAGGGTGGCAACGCTGGATCGGGGCTTGTGATGCCGAAAATGGAGGCTGAAACCCGGCGTACGAGCTTGTCAGTACCGATCAAAGTCTGAAGGGTAGCGAAAAGCAGCGCCAAGGGGAATGGCAGCAGCGCAGTACTTCGCTTGTACAAGCATCTTGGCGCCAGTACCATTACGGCTCTCTTTTTCCGGCAGGAGCGGTTGCATGATTGCGGGCAGTATGGTGGCACTGGTCACACCCATGGATGCACAGGGTCGTCTCGACTGGGACAGCCTGAGCAAACTGGTGGACTTTCACCTGCAAAACGGCACCCACGCCATCGTGGCGGTCGGCACGACAGGTGAATCGGCCACGCTAGACGTGAACGAACACATCGAAGTGATTCGTTACGTGGTCAAGCAGGTTGCAGGGCGCATTCCGGTGATCGCCGGTACCGGCGCCAACTCGACCCGCGAAGCCATCGAGCTGACCACCAATGCTAAGACCGCCGGCGCCGATGCTTGCCTGCTGGTGACGCCGTACTACAACAAGCCGACCCAGGAAGGCTTGTACCAGCACTTCAAGGCCATCGCCGAAGCCGTCGACATTCCGCAAATCCTGTACAACGTACCGGGCCGTACGGCGTGTGACATGCTGACCGAAACCGTGATCCGCCTGTCGACCGTGAAAAACATCATCGGTATCAAGGAAGCCACTGGCGACCTGGCCCGTGCCAAAGCGATCATCGACGGCGTCAGCGAAGACTTCGTGGTGCTTTCCGGCGACGACGCGACAGCGGTCGAGCTGATCCTGCTCGGCGGTAAAGGCAACATTTCGGTGACCGCCAACGTTGCCCCGCGCGACATGGCCGACCTGTGCAACGCTGCTCTGAAAGGCGATGCCGTCACGGCCCGCGCGATTCACGAAAAGCTGATGCCGCTCAATAAAACCCTGTTTATCGAATCCAACCCTATCCCCGTGAAATGGGCGCTGCATGAAATGGGCTTGATGCCGGACGGTATCCGTCTGCCGCTCACCTGGCTCAGCGCTGCCTGTCACGAACCGCTGCGGCAGGCCATGCGCCAGTCCGGCGTACTGGTTTAATTGAGGAAGCACTACGCATGAAGCGATTGGCCGGACTTTCCGCACTTGCCTTGATTATCTCCAGCACCAGTGGCTGTGGATGGGTCTGGGGCCCGGAAGGTTATTTCCGTGACCGTGGTAGCGATTACCTGGAAGCGCAACAGACTGCACCTATGCAATTGCCAACGGACGTCAGCACTGCCAAGCGTCTGGATCCGCTGCTGCCGATCCCGCGCAACGTGGCCGATGACACCGTCAAGGGCGAATACATCGTGCCGCGTCCGCAGCCGCTGTCCGCTGCTGCCGATGCCAGTGCCTACTCGCTGCAGAAGAGCGGTGATTCGAGATCGATCCTGGCCCAAAACCCGCCAGCCGAAGTCTGGCCAGTGGCTGTGCAGTTCTTCCAGGACAACGGTTTCCGTCTGGATGAACAGCGCCCGCAAACCGGCGAATTCACCACCACCTGGCAGCATTCCGACGAACTGTCCGCTGCGATGGCCAAGCGCCTGAGCGCAGCCGGTGTCGGCGCCGACAGCGAAACCCGCGTGCGGGTCCGTATCGAGCCAGGCGTGCAGCGCAACACCAGTGAAGTCTATGTGGTCAGCGCCGAGCGTCCTGCCGGCAGCACCGCCGATGTGGCCTTCACCAACCGTTCGGTCAACACGGGCCTGGACGCGGCGCTGGTCGACGACATGCTGGCAAGCATGAGCCGCACGTCGGAGAAGGGCGGTTCGGTCTCCATGCTGGCCTCGCGTGATTTTGATGCGCCAAGCCGTGTCAGCCTGAGCGAAGACGGCAGCGGCAACCCGGTTCTGAACGTTGGCACCGACCTGGATCGTGCCTGGTCGAGCGTCGGTCGTGCACTGGAGCAGGGCGAATGGCGCGTTGAAGACATCAACCGCAGCCTGGGCCTGTACTACATCAACCTGGCCGAAAAAGCCGAGAAGAAAGACGAGAAGCCTGGTTTCCTCAGCGGTTTGTTCGGCAGCAAGCCGGACAAGGAAGAAGTTGAAGCCCGTGCCGAGCGTTATCAGGTTCGCCTGAGCAAGGTAGGCGATACCGTTCAGGTCACCGTCGAGAAAAACATCAACACCGTGGCGCCGGCTGACGTGGCGCGCAAAGTGTTGAGCGTGATTCAGGACAACCTGGGCTGATCACATGCGTTTTGCCGTTCTCGGCAGCGGTAGCCAAGGGAACGGCACGCTGATAGCCAGCGCTGATACGTATGTGCTGGTGGATTGTGGTTTCTCCTTGCGGGAAACCGAAAAACGCTTGCTGCGCCTGGGTGTGAACCCGGCGCAGTTGAGCGCGATACTCGTGACCCACGAACATGCCGACCACGTGCATGGCGTGGGTTTGCTGTCTCGGCGCTACAATCTGCCTGTCTACCTCAGTCGCGGCACCCTGCGCGGGATGCGCAAACCGATTGAACCGGCCGGCCTTCTGGCTGGCGGCGAGCAACTGCAGATCGGCGCACTGAGCATCGGCGTCATTGCCGTGGCCCACGATGCACAGGAGCCGACGCAATATGTGTTCAGTGACGGTGAGCGGCGCTTCGGCCTGTTGACCGACCTGGGCTCGTACTGCAACAAGGTGCTGGACGGCTATCGTGACCTCGATGCGTTGATGATCGAGGCCAACCATTGCCGTGACATGCTGGCTCGCGGTCACTATCCGTACTTTCTCAAGCAGCGGGTGGGTGGTGAACTGGGACATTTGAACAACCACCAGGCGGCATTCCTGGTGTCCGAGTTGGGCTGGCAAGGCCTGCAACACCTGGTCCTGGCCCATCTGAGCAGCAAGAACAACCTGCCGCAGCTGGCCCGGCAATGTTTTGTCGACACCCTCGGGTGCGACCCGGACTGGCTGCAACTGGCCGATCAAGATTCAGGGCTCGACTGGCGACACATCGCCTAGCCCACCTACTTAGCAAGCGGAGCCCATCATGGAAAAACGTGAAGAACTCTACCGCGGCAAAGCCAAATCGGTTTTCAAGACCGATGACGCTGACCGCTTGATCCTGCTGTTTCGCAACGACACCTCGGCGTTCGACGGCAAGCGCATCGAGCAGCTCGACCGCAAAGGCATGGTGAACAACAAGTTCAACGCCTTCATCATGCAGAAACTCGAAGCAGCCGGCGTGCCGACTCAATTCGACAAACTGCTGGGCGACAACGAATGCCTGGTGAAAAAACTCGACATGATCCCGGTCGAGTGCGTCGTGCGTAACTACGCCGCCGGCAGCCTGGTCAAGCGCCTGGGCGTCGAAGAGGGCATGAAGCTCAACCCTTACACCTTCGAACTGTTCCTGAAGGACGACGCCAAGGGCGACCCGTTCATCAACGAATCCCACGTCGTGGCGTTCGGTTGGGGCACCGCCGAGCAACTGGTTCGCATGAAAGAACTGTCGCTCAAGGTCAACGAAGTCCTGAGCAAACTGTTCGACGACGCCGGCCTGCTGCTGGTCGACTTCAAACTCGAATTCGGCGTGTTCTCCGACGGCTCCATCGTCCTGGGCGACGAATTCAGCCCGGACGGTTGCCGTCTGTGGGACAAGGCCACCGGCAAGAAAATGGACAAGGACCGCTTCCGTCAGGGCCTCGGTGACGTCATCGAAGCCTACGAAGAAGTCGCCAATCGTCTGGGCGTACCGCTTTAATCGACGCAAGCATCTGATAGCACGGAAAAAATTTCGCTTTGGGGGTTCGCTTCCGGCAAAAGTGTTGTTATGATGCGCGCCGTTGGAGAGATGCCAGAGTGGCCGAATGGGACGGATTCGAAATCCGTTGTACCTTCACCGGTACCTAGGGTTCGAATCCCTATCTCTCCGCCATTACATAGAAAAAGCCCCGTAGCTGAATAAGCTACGGGGCTTTTTCGTTTCTGTAGATTTTTTTCAGGGCATTTTTAGGGGCACCAACAAGCAAGTACTAGGCGTCGGTCTTCACCGGTGGCCGCCTCGTCGACACCTTGTGTACATCATCCACAACTGCCTTGCTCATGGCAGTCAAGTAATGCGCTACCCAGGCATGAGAGGCCGTCAAGGATTATCTGGAGACGTGCGCCAAGCTCGTATTAGCCCGTAGATCTTACGGCTGCGAGTAACCCAGTTTCCTCTTGATCAGCTCGTAGACATCCCTGTGTGTGGAGTTGTGCAAGGTTTTGTCCTTGCAGGCGGATGCCAGTAATGTTTTGACCTCTTCCTTCGCATGAGGGTAAAGGCCTGCGACGTAGTCGGCTTCATGGGCTTGGGTACAGTTGAAGTGCTTGTCGTCTTTTGCTTTATCTCTAGCCATTGCAGAGGCTCCTTTTGAGTTCGCATGATTGTCGGTGGTCAGGGCCTTTTCGCCCCGCACGTCGCAGAGCTTAGGGGCCAAGCCTGATGTCGCCAGGGGCTTGGACAAATCAGGAAGGGGCTGTCAGACGATGCCGGAGTCTGCCTTTGCGTTAAACAAAAAAGCCCTGCAGGCGTAAACCTGCAGGGCTTCTTGGTCCGACTGGCCATCTCATTCAGCCCCGTAGCTTATTCAGCTACGGGGCTTTTACGTTTTCGGAGAAGTGAAAGGCTCAAGGTCTAGCCCCGAACCCGATGCTCCGTGAACTCGTAGTCCTCTTGGCAGTCGGCAGTAGGATCTTTGACGGTGTTCACGTAGTGAACAGTGTTTCCGTCCAGCATTTTGTAGTTATAGATTTCCGGAGTACGAACGCCGTCTGTTTTAAGCTCATTCTTGCCATTGGCCGCAGACCATGACCCGCGCTCGGTTTGAATGGGCCTGGTTTGTTGCGCATCTTTGAAGAACGTAATCGAGAAGCGACCATTGGGTTCGAAATGGGTATTCCACGACAGGAACTGACATTTCCCGCTTTCTTCGCGCATTCCTTGCCATGAGCCGACGAGGGATTGGTCAGTGGCTGGACTCTTCGACGTACAAGCACTTAGCGCTGTGGTCAGAAGGATTAGAGAAAAAGTGATGCCCCGTTGCATGTACAACTCCATTTGATGTGTTTGTGTAGGATCCAGCAGCCAATCGGCGTAAGAAAGATAAACCCCTTCTTGAGAAAAGTGACTCCCCCGAGTCAGTCTATTTAACCTGCGCCCTATCCATTGGTTGCCCCGTGAACCAAGGCTTCTTCCCCGAAATATCCCCTGACATTGCAAAACCTCGCCGCCCAAAAACCTCATCTACTCTGGTTTCGCAGGTCACTGACCTGCCGTTATCAGCAATCGCAAGGAGCGATCAATGTACTTCGAGATTTACAGGCAAACCCGTGGCACCCCGCACACCGGCAAAGGTCAATGGCGGTGGCGTTTACGGGCGGGGAATAATGAAACGATTGCCAGCGGGGAGGCTTACGTCAACAAGGCGGATTGCGTGCATGCCATCAGCCTGATCAAGGGCACTCAGGATCAGACTCCGGTGAAGGAAATCTAGGCCTCGAGCGGTGAAGCTGCTCAATCAGGGCAGCTTCGTTTCAAGCAGCCTTGCAGCCCGATCAAATGCAAACTGCTTGAGTCGCATAGACGCCCGTTGCGACAGCTACCTAAACTGTCAGCAGATTTGGGGATTGGGGGCAGTGGATGAATCGCAACGAACTACGCAAGGCGGATATCAACCTGATGGTGGTGTTCGAAACCTTGATGCTCGAACGCAACGTTACCCGTGTGGCGGAGAAGTTGTTTCTCGGGCAGCCAACCATCAGTTCGGCGCTCAACCGCCTGCGCACGATGTTCAACGACCCGCTGTTCATCCGGGTTGGCCATCGAATGGAGCCGACCGCCCGGGCCGAGGAGCTGATTCAGTATTTGTCGCCGGCGCTGGACTCGTTGTCGGTGGCGTTAAGCCTGACCCATGATTTCGACCCGACCGTCAGCACCATGACGTTTCGTATCGGGCTGTCGGATGATGTCGAGTTCGGCCTGTTGCCGCCGTTGCTGCGTGCCTTGCGTCAGGAAGCACCGAAGGTGGTGTTTGTAGTGCAGCATGTCGATTACTGGCGAATTCCCGATTTGCTGGCATCCGGCGACATCACGGTGGGTATCAGCCAGACCCGGGGTCTGCCGGCCAATGCCAAGCGCAAATTGTTGCGGCACATCCAGCCCAGGATCCTGCGCGCCGATGCGTCCGACACGCCGCTGACCCTCGATGAATATTGCTCGCGCCCGCACGTGCTGGTGTCGCACACCGCCAACATCAGTGGTTACGCTGACGAGTGGCTGGCGGAGATCGGGCGTACACGCCACGTAGTGTTATCCGTGCCGCAATACAGTTCCTTGCCAGCCTTGCTCGCCGGAACCGATCTGATCGCCAGCCTGCCGGATTACACCGCCGAGGCGATGGCGGCATCCGGTCAGTTGTTCATGGAGCCTTTTCCGTTCAAGACACCGACACTTGACCTGTCGATGGTCTGGCTCAGCCACGTCGATACCGACCCCGCCGAGCGCTGGTTGCGCTCGCGACTGGAGGCGTTCATGAGTGAGCGATTAGCGTCGCCGCCGTCCCGGTGAGCAGGACCACTCTGTGTTATATGTACGACCTTTCCGCCTACTTTCAGGAGCCACGTCATGCCTCACCTGCACATGGAATACACCGCCAACCTGCCTGATTTGAACGCCGACGTGGCGTTGATCCGGCTCAACAATACGCTGGTGGCTTCCGGTCAGTTTGCTGCCGAATACGACATCAAAAGCCGAGCGGTGAAGGTCGAAACCTTCAAGGTCGGTACTGCATTGGCTGAGCGGGCATTTGTGCACGTGAAACTGGCGTTGTTGAGTGGCCGCTCGCCGCAGATCAAAAAGCAGTTATCCGAAAGCCTGCTGGCGGTGGTGCAGGACTTGTGTGAATGGCCGGCGGGGGTTGAAGTGCAGTTGGCTGTAGAAATCCTCGACATCGATCGGGAGTCCTACAGCAAAGTCGCCATCAACAACTGAGTCTCAGGCAGTGGCCTGTTCAGTGCAGGCCTTGACCACTTGTTCACGCAGCCAGGTATTGGCGCTGTCCTGATCGGCGCCATGACTCCATTGCATGTCGAGGGTGAAACCCGGCAGGCCGTTGGGCGCTTCGCAGTGATTGAAAATCGCCTCGCTGGCCAGTAAGTGCTGGATGCGTCGGGGCAGGGTAACGATGAAGTCGGTGCCTGTGATCATTTTCAGCGCTGCGCTGTAGCTGTTGGAGCGTGCGACGATTTGCCGTTTTTGCGCTTGCTGCGCCAGCCAGCCGTCGACCATGTTGGTGGTCGATGTCCAGGGTGTAGGAAACACGTGTCGGCGTTCGGTGAAGGCTTGCAGACTTAAACGCGGCTCCAGCGGCGTGGCGCGTTTATCGAAGACGCAGACCAGATCGTCCTCCAGCAGCATGCGGGATTTGAAGTCGGTATGACTGCGATGAAAATTCGGGCCGAAGCAAATCACCAGGTCGAGACTGCCGTCGCGCAGTTCTTCGGCGGGGATGTCGGTTTCGAACTTGTGCATGTTGACCATCACCGGTAAGTCGGCGAAATCAAAGCTTTTCAATAAACGCGGAAGGATTAACTGCTCGAAGTATTCCGGTGCGCAGATGTTGAAGGTGACCGGTTGCAGGGTAGGGTCGAACGCCTGCGCCCCGGCGTGACAGAGGTTGATGCTGTCGAGAATTTTCAGCACGTGGGTGTACATGGTGCTGGCTTTGTAAGTAGGGCGCATCCCCGCGCGGGTGTTGATGAACAATTCGTCTTCGAATCCGCTGCGTAGCTTTTTCAGGCAGTAACTGACGGTGGACTGACTGACGCAGAGTGTTTCGGACACTCCGGTGACGCTGCTTTGTTCATACACGGCGATAAACACCATGAGGTCCTGCATGTCGAGTTTTCTAAGCAAGTTACTGTTCAGCATCCATTCCATCTCGCTGTGATCCTTGCGCTGACTGAGCGCAAACTCGTGCGAATGATCCTAGCGGAACGATGGTCCCAGGAGAATGCCTTGTGGGAAGTTTCCCTTTTAGTTGTGAGGTAGTGCCAAATGCACAGTGCGGCGACTGGACATCAATAACGCCAGCATGCCGATGCCTACGAGTACCGCACCGACGATTTCCAGCGGCATCGGCGATTGACGCCACCAGAACCAATGGAACAGCGTGATAAACAACGTGCTTAGGTAAATGTACGAAATGACCGATGAGGGGGCGATGACACCGATGGCCCGGTGCAGCAACCAGAAGGTCGCCAGGGTGGCGAACAACGCCAGGTAAATCAGCCAGTAAAAATCGTTCAGGGTCAGCAACGATGCCGATCGCCAGCCTCCACTGACCCCACAGAACACCAGCAGGAACAACGCACCGAACAGCATGTTCCAGAAAGTCATGCCCACCGGGCCACGACCCTTGAGGCTGCTGGTTTTCAGCCGCTGACTCAGAGGCGAATAGAGCGCCATCGCCAGGCAACCGAGCCCGTACACCGACACCGCATAGAACGACGGCAACTCGCCGGGCCCAGTGCCTTTCAGCACCAGCATCACGGCCCCGGCGGCCGCAATCAACATCGGCAATACCCGTTGTTTCAGGCTGCTGTCCGGCATCAACACGGCTTCGAAAAGCAGGGTCAGCAACGGCACCAGCGTGAACATCGTGCCGGTGTTTACCGCGCTGGTGTAACGCAACGCTTCGAACAGCGAGCCAAAATAAACCGCCAGCAGCAGGCCGAGGACGGTATGGCCGAATAACCCGCGTCGGTTCATGGCGGTGTCGCCCTTGATCAGCAGCAGCGGCAAAAACACCAGGGCGCAAAACAGCAGGCGCAAGCCGGTCAGCAGGACCGGATCGATGGCCTGACTGACCTGAGCCGCTGCGGAAAACGAAGCAGCGATCAACAGTGCCCAGAGCAGCATGCCGACGTGGGCGGCGGCGAAACCGGTGTGTTTCATGAGGACGCTTCCGGGTCAGTGAATGTGGCGGGCGTAGTGCCGCGGGTTGAAGCGCAGGACCATCAACATCATCAGCGCCATGACGCCGGTGAGTGACCACCAGGCCCATTCGAAACTGCCGAGTTGATCGCGGATGATCCCGGCAATCAGCGGCGAGAGGCCGGCGATCAGGTAGCCGATGCCTTGGACGAACGCCGTCAGCCCGCCCGCACGTTGCGGGTTGTCCAGATGATCCAGCGACACGATCAGGCTCATCGGGAACAGTCCGCCGATGCCCAGCCCCAGCAGGCACGGCCACAACAGACTCAGGTGTTGCTGGCTCACTATCAGCCCACAGAAACCGGCCATGATCAGCGCCAGCGACACCATCAGCACCAGGCGACGGTCACGGCTGCGGTTGGCGATCGCAGGCGTCACCAGGCCGGACAGTACTTCCATGGCCGTGAGGAAACCTAACAACAAACCGGCGTTTTGTTCGCTCCAGCCTTTTTCCACGTAGTACGGCGCCAGCCAGGCCAGCACACAGGTGTAGGACGCTGTGCCCAGACCAAAGAAGATGGCGAGTAACCAGGCGCGGGAATTGGCGAAGAACGACCTGTTTCGTTGCGCATGAGCGGGCAGTGCCGGCATCGCCGCACGTTGGCCGAGCCAGAAGAGTAGCGCCGTCAACGCCAGGATCGACCAGATCGCCAGGCCTCCCCGCCAACTGCCGGTGCGCATCATCACCAGCGGCGCGAAGGACGCGGCGAGGGCGGCGCCACCCATGATCGACGTGACGTAGAGGCCCATGTACACGGAAACGTTGTCGCTGAAACGCGACTTGATCAGCGTCGGCATCAACGCCTGAATCAGCGCGATACCGACACCTGCCAGAACGGCGCTGAGGATCAGTTCGGCCGCGGAGTCGAGGAACAGGCGCGACACCGTCGCCAGGCCGATGACCAGCAACGACACCACCACCGTGCGCTGTTCGCCAAGCCATTGGCTGACGCTGAGGCCGAAGAACATCGCCAATCCCATGGCCATCACCGGCAGCATGGTCAGCAGCGACGCCAGGCTGAAACTCAGTGGGATGTCGCCGCGAATCGCCGAGAGCAAAGGGCCGACCGCGGCCATGGACGGGCGCAGGTTCAGGGCGACGAGCATGATGCTGATCATCAACCAGAAGGCAGGGCGAGAAGTGGCGCGGACGTTTTCCATCGATTGGACCTTGAATGACAGGGCCCGATTAGGCGCGAGAGGCCTGGAAGCTGCAAATCAGAAAGTCCGTCGCGGTATTTGAAAATCAAATACCTCTGCCTTGCACAGATCCCCTGTGGGAGCGGCGGTGCGGCGATCCGACTTGCTCGCGAAGACGCTGTGTCAGTCACCATACATATCGACTGTCACGCCGCCTTCGCGAGCAGGCTCGCTCCTACAGGGATCTGTGTGGCGGCAGCCACATTGGGTATAGGGTGGCTGGTTGATTGTTTAGCCAACCCACAACCAAAGTTCTTCAAATCCCGATTTAACGACTTAACCAGCCATGTGACGCTGCTGCTCATCTGTCTACTGCGGTCTTCTTTATGGACGATTGTCCAGTCGCACTTCCTTCCGAACTCGCCTTCTGGGCGTTGTGGCATTGCCGTCACGCGCGCCCACCGGATTCCTGCCTTTCCCGTTGATTGTTCCTACAGGTCCTGCGCTGTGCGCCGGGATCAAACCGGCAGCGCCTGCGCGTTTGCCTGACGCGGAAACAAGAGAATTCCTATGAGTTGTGCCACGACCTCCTTCGCCACGAAACAAGAAGCCCTGACTTTTCTGGAACAGAATCCGGATATCGAGATGTTCGAGTTGTTCATCCTCGACAACAACGGTGTGCCACGGGGCAAGTTGTTGCATCGCGATGAACTGCTGGCGGTCTACGAAAGCGGTCGCCCCCTGCCAAGCACTATCCTGGGCCTGACCATCAACGGCGATGACGTGGAAAACTCGGGTCTGGTCTGGGACGTGGGGGATATCGATTGCCGGGCCTACCCGATCAGCGGCAGCTTGACGCGCATGCCATGGCGATTGATTCCGACGGCGGCGGTGCAGGTCAGCATGCACCCGAAGGAGGGCATGCCGGCAACCATCGCCGACCCGCGGCACCTGTTGGCGAAGGTGATCGAAGGCTTGCAGGCGGACGGCTATTACCCGGTGATGGCCGCGGAGCTGGAGTTCTATCTGCTGGATCAGCAGCGCGACAGCAACGGCCGGCCGCAACCGGCGCGGGATGTCGATGGCGGGCGCCCGCGCGCAACTCAAGTCTACGGCTTGCGTGAACTGGAGCAGATCGAGCCGTTTCTGGCGGATCTCTACAGCGCCTGCAAACTCCAGGGCATTCCGGCGCGCACGGCGATTTCCGAATACGCGCCGGGGCAGGTGGAAATCACCCTTGAGCATCGCACCGACGCCTTGCAGGCGATGGACGAAGCCGTGCGCTACAAGCGCCTGGTCAAGGGTGTGGCACACAAGCACGGGATGACCGCGTGCTTCATGGCCAAACCGTTCGATGACCTGGCCGGCACGGGCATGCATATGCACGTCAGCCTCGCGGACAAGGACGGCAACAACCTGTTCGCCAGCGAAGCCGCAGACGGTACGCCGCTGCTTAAACAGGCGGTTGGCGGGATGCTCAGCACTTTGCTCGATTCGTTGTTGCTGTTCTGCCCGAACGCCAACTCCTACCGTCGCTTCCAGACCAACAGCTACGCGCCGCTGGCAGCCACCTGGGGCGTGGACAATCGCACCGTGAGTCTACGCGTGCCAGGCGGGCCGGCATTCTCGCGGCACATCGAACATCGCATTTGCGGCGCCGACGCCAACCCGTACCTGGCGGCTGCGGCGATTCTGGCGGGTATCCATCGCGGCATTCGCGAACAACTGGACCCGGGGGCGCCCGTGGAGGGCAATGGTTACGCCCAGGCCACGGAACTGCTGCCCACCGACTGGCTGACCACCTTGCGCGCACTGGAAGGTTCGGGCTGGGCGCGAGAGGCCTTCGGCAGAGAATTTCTGGGTGTTTACCTCGCGGTGAAGCGTGCCGAGTATCGTCAATTCATGGGCGAGGTCGGTGAGCAGGATTGGCGTTGGTACCTGAACCAGGCCTGAACCATTCTCAAATACATCTCAAGATGTAGTTAAACGCCTTAAGCCAACTAATCGTTGGCTTCTTTTTCACAAAAAATTGATGGTTGGCTACTTAAAATTAGTGCTGTCGCGGTCAATGAAATTTTCACATTGACCGACGGCACTTCTTTTCAGGAACAGCCGATTATCATGTGGAAACTCAAAGCCGTTCGCCCCGAGTGGGTGACGTTGATTGCCAGTGCCTTTTTATTGACAGGCTTTAATTTGGTGCTCTGGCAACATTTGTTTGAAATCACCGCGTTCGACGGTCAAGGCATCGTCATGCGTGTGGCTTTTGGCTTGATGATTCTGGCTGCTTTCAACATCGTATTGACCCTGCTGGCGTTCCGCCCGCTGTTAAAACCGGTCTTGACCCTACTCTTCATGATCAGCGCCGGGGTGGCGTATTTCATGGGGCAATACGGTGCACTTATCGACACAGGCATGTTGCGTAACTTTGCGCAAACCAATGCCACGGAAGTGCGTGACTTACTCTCGATAAAGTTACTTGTTTATATTGTTCTGCTCGGGGTTTTACCTTCGTGGTTGTTGTGGAAGACGCCAATTAATTACCGCCGCTGGCACCGTGAGTTGCTCAGTAAAGTACTGGTAAGTGTGGCGTCGGTGGCGGTGATCGGTGGCGTCGCACTGGTCAACTATCAGGGCCTGTCCTCACTGTTTCGCAATCACCATGAATTGCGTTTGATGGTGGTCCCGAGTAACTACATCGGCGCCTCGTTCAGCTACCTGCGTGAGCAAGTCGCTTCGGCCCATCAGCCTTTCGTTAAAATCGGTGAGGACGCCGAGAGAAATCCGACCTGGCAAGCGCACAGCCGCAAATCCCTGACCGTGCTGGTGGTCGGTGAAAGTGCCCGGGCCGAGAACTTCGGTGTGCTGGGTTATAACCGTGACACCACGCCAAAACTGGATAAAGAAGCCGGCCTGATTGCGTTCACCGATGTGCATTCCTGCGGTACTGAAACGGCCGTGTCGGTGCCCTGCATGTTTTCCAACATGGGCCGCAAGGACTACAACGCGAGCAAGGCCAAGAATGAAGAAGGCCTGCTGGATGTGCTCAAGCGTGCAGGCCTGGAGGTGATATGGCGCGATAACCAGTCAGGCTGCAAAGGCACGTGCGACCGCGTCACCCTCGACGATGTCAGTAACCTGAAAGACCCGGTGCTCTGCGCCAATAGTGAATGCCGCGATGAAATTCTCCTGCAAGGTTTGCAGCACTTCATCGACACCCTGGATAAAGACACGGTGTTGGTATTGCACCAGATGGGCAGTCATGGCCCGGAGTATTTCAAGCGCTACCCGAAAGAGTACGAACGCTTTACGCCGGTGTGTGAAAGTAATGCCCTGAATAATTGCAGTCGCGAAAGTATCGTCAATGGTTACGACAACACCCTCGTTTACACCGACCACGTGCTGTCGACCCTGATCGATCTGTTGCGCAGCAACCAGGACAAAGTTGATACCGCGATGCTCTACCTGTCGGACCACGGCGAATCCCTGGGCGAATACAACCTGTTCCTCCACGGTACGCCTTACATGCTGGCGCCGGAGCAACAGAAGCATGTTGCGATGCTGGCCTGGTTCTCTGACAGCTATCAAAAGTCGTTCTCGGTGGACACCCACTGCCTGCAATTGAGCCGTGAGAAGCCGCTGAGCCAGGACAATCTGTTCCATTCGATGCTCGGTCTGCTGGAGGTCAACAGTAAGGTCTACAACCAGGATCTGGACCTGTTTGCCGGCTGCCGTGGTGCGGTGATCGACGGCGTCTTGGCCAAAGAGTGAGGGTAACGACCTTTTTTTCACGTATCGGCCGCTAACCTGCGGCCGGTAGATTTTCCTACAAGAGCAATCACACATGTCCCCTCAACCCCCATCTGCCTTCGAGCTTGAGTTCGCCCGGCGCTATGACCAGGAACACGCCCGCGTCTGCATGCAGCCGCGTCCGCGTGGCCTGTCCGGGCGCCTGGCGTTCTGGCGGGACGAGCAGTTGGTGCGCAACGCGCTCAAGGTGGCCGGCGAGCCGGGGTTGATTCTTGACGTCGCTTGCGGGGCCGGACGTTTCTGGCCGGTGCTGGCCGAACATGCTAACCGGGTGATCCTGGCGTCCGATCCGTCGCAGGACATGCTCGATCACGCCCCGATCCATCATCCGCAAGAGCTGCTGAAACGGGTCAAGACCTTTCAGAGTTCGGCGTTCGCCATCGGCTTGTCGGCGAATGCGGTGGACTGCATTTTTTGCATGCAACTGTTTCAGCACATCGCCTGCGCCGAGCATCGGTCAGCCATGCTCGGTGAGTTCCACCGGGTCAGCCGCGACACCGTGATTGTCGCGGTGCGGGTCGAAGCTCATTTCAAACGCCGGCAACCCGATGCACAAGGCACTCATGCCCGGCATCTGGCCAGTAAGGCCGAGGTGGAAGCCGAGTTCAAACAGGCCGGGTTCCGTTTACTCAGCCATCAGGATTTCCTGCCCGGTTGCACGCGGATGCGCGTCTACGTGCTGCGTAAGGCCAGATAACCTCCCTCCGTCAGACTATTCTTGCTAACAAGCAGGTGTTTTCGCTAAAGCTCTTGTTCAGTGGAGGCGCGGAAATCGCCGGGGGCGATATATACTGCGCGCCATTCTTCAAGGGAGAGCCGTGTGGCCATCGATATTCACTGGATTCGCGACAACGATAGCCTCGGCCGGTTTTGCGCCGAGTGGCAGCAGCTGCCCTACGTTGCCCTCGACACCGAATTCATGCGGGTCGACACCTTTTATCCGATCGCGGGTTTGCTGCAGATCGGCGATGGCGTACGCGCTTACCTGATTGACCCGTTGACCATCGACAACTGGCAACCCCTGGCCGCGTTGCTGGAAAACCCGGCCGTGGTCAAAGTCGTCCACGCGTGCAGCGAAGACCTCGAAGTGTTGCTGCGCCTGACCGGCAGCCTGCCGGCGCCGCTGTTCGACACGCAATTGGCCGCCGCCTACCTGAACCTCGGTTTCTCCATGGGGTATTCGCGGTTGGTGCAGGAAGTGCTCGGCATCGACCTGCCCAAGGGCGAGACCCGTTCCGATTGGCTGCAACGCCCGCTGTCTGACACCCAGATCAGCTACGCCGCCGAAGACGCCTTGCACCTGGCGGAAGTTTTCGTACAGCTTCGTCCGAAGCTGTCTGACGACAAGTACGCCTGGGTCCTGGAAGACGGCGCCGAGCTGGTGGCCAACCTGCGTCGTGAAGTCGACCCGTACGAGGTTTACCGCGAAGCGAAACTGGCCTGGAAGTTGTCTCGCGCTCAGCTCGCCGTTTTGCGTGAACTCTGCGCCTGGCGTGAACGCGAGGCCCGCGCCCGTGATCTGCCGCGCAATCGCATCATCCGTGAACATTCCCTGTGGCCGCTGGCGCGCACGCAACCGGACAACCTCGGGGCGTTGGCGAAAATCGAAGACATGCACCCGCGTACCGTGCGTCAGGACGGCGAATTTCTGCTTGATCTGATCAAGCGCTCTGGCAGTGTGTCGCCAGATCAATGGCCGCCTGCCGTGCCGGAACCGTTGCCGGTGGATGCTGCCGCACTGATCAAACAGTTGCGTGCACTCGGCCAGGCCGAAGCCGAGCGACTGAACGTCGCGCCGGAACTGATGCTGCGCAAGAAAACCCTGGAAGCGCTGCTCAAGAGCGGCTTCCCCAATGGTCCTTACCAATTGCCTGATTCGCTGCGTGGCTGGCGCCGCGAATTGATGGGCCAGGCGCTGCTCGACAGCCTGGCCACCGCCGGAGAACAGCCTTGAAACGTATTTGCTCCATCTATCGAAGCCTGAAGAAAAACGAGATGTACCTCTATGTGCTCAAAAGCGATGCACTGGAGCGCGTTCCGGAAAGTCTGATGGCCGCTTTTGGCAAACCTCACCACGCGTTTGACCTGGTGCTGACCCCCGAGCGCAAGCTGTCGCGCGAGGACATCACCGTGGTGCTGGAAAACCTCGACAAGCAGGGCTATCACCTGCAAATGCCACCGGCCGAAGACGAATACATCGAACACTTGCCGGAAGAGTTGTTGCGACGCAACGACCCGATGTAGTCGGCAGACAGGCTCTGTTCAGAGCCTTTATGAAAAACTGGAATGATTTTGGCGATGGCCGCAACGAGGGAGCGATACTCCCTCGGCGGCCGTCTGCACTGCTTTTGAAAGGTTTGAACCATGCGCGTTCTGATTGCTGAACACGACCACCCTGTGTATGCCCAACTGTTGCGTCAGGCAGCACCTGATCTGGAAGTGCTGACCAGCGGTGACTCCGCCGAACTGGCCAGTCAGGCTGCCGATTGCCCGATCTGGCTGGGTCAGCCGGACCTCCTGGCCACTCTGTTGCGTCAGGGCCACCAGCCACAATGGTTGCAGTCGACGTGGGCCGGGATCACGCCGCTGCTGGCCGACGGTTTGCCGCGCCACTATCGCCTGACTCGCGCTGTCGGGATTTTCGGTCAGGTCATGGCTGAATACGTGCTGACCTACATGCTCGGCCACGAACGCGAAGTGCTGCCGCGGCTGGTCAGTCAGGTCGAGCGCAAATGGGACAGTCGTCAGGGCCAAAGTCTGGCAGGGCGCAAGGTCTTGATCGTCGGCACCGGCGATATCGGCCAGACCGTCGCGCAGTTCCTGCTGCCGTTTGGCGTCGAGTTGTATGGCATCGCCAGCGAAGCCCGCGAGCAGGCTCCGTTTGTCGAAGTGGGAGCGCTGGCGGACTTGCCGCGCCTGGTCGGTGAAGTGGATTACGTGATCAATCTGCTGCCGAACACCCCGAGTACCCACGACCTGTACAACGCGGCACTGTTCAAGCAATTCAAGCCGACCGGGTTGTTCATCAACGTCGGGCGCGGCGTGGCGGTGGTCGATGCGGATCTGGTGGAAGCCTTGAAGGAAGGGCATCTGGCGGGCGCTGTGATCGACGTCTGCCGTCAGGAGCCGCTGCCGCAACGTCATCCGTTCTGGACGGCCTGGGGCCTGCTGTTGACCGGCCATAGCTCCGCACCAACGTCGCCGACGATGATGGTGAAGTTGTTTGTCGAGAATTTGCGGGCGTATCAGGCGGGCGAAGCGTTGCGCGGCGAAGTGGATTTCAATCGCGGGTATTGAGCCCACTGCAATAAAAAATGTGGGAGCGGGCTTGCTCGCGAAAGCGGTGTGTCAGTCGACATTAACTCTGTCAGGTACACCGCTTTCGCGAGCAAGCCCGCTCCCACATTGGTTTTGCGGTGTGGCTTAGAGGGTGAAGTCGCCTTCAGCCGCCAACTCGCTCAACGGACGACGCGGGCTTGGCTCTTCACGGGCTTGCAGGTAATCCGCCAGCGTCGCCTTGTCCCCCAGCTTGCCCACCGCCACTGCCGCGTGCAGTGCGTAACCTTCAGGAATGTTCAGCTCCTTGCGGGTCAGTTCCTGATCGAAACCGGCCATGCCGTGGGTGTGCCAGCCGCTGATGCTCGCTTGCAGCGCCAGATGGCCCCAGGCAGAACCGGTGTCGAAGGTGTGCCACAGCGCCGGGGTTTCTTCGGTGGCGCCGGGTGCTGTGAAGGTGGTTTTCGAGATCACGATCACCAGCGCCGAGGCGTGTTGCGCCCAGCTGCGGTTGAATTCGTTCAGCAGGCCCAGGTAACGCTCCCAGTTCGGCGTATCGCGGCGCGCGTAGAGAAACCGCCAAGGCTGCGAGTTGTAGGCCGATGGCGCCCAGCGTGCGGCTTCGAAGAAGCTCAGCAGGGTTTCCTCGGAGATGGCCTCGCCGGTGAAGGCGCGGGGCGACCAGCGATCAGTGAATTGAGGGTGGATGGCATAATCGGCAACGCGTGGATTGGCACTCATCAATAGATTCCTTGCTACGTTTGAAAGTGAGGGGCGACGCGAAACCCTACTGGGCAGCGCAAAAACTGACAAGCGCGTTCTACCGGCAGTCGCCAATGCTTGGCCCGCAACGGCCTTGGCACTAGACTGGCGGCCTTTTCACCACCTGATGTTGATGCTTGAGCCATGGCCGCCAAAGTCGAACCGTTCTGGATACGCAAAACCCTCGATCAACTCGATCAAGAGGAATGGGAATCGCTGTGCGACGGTTGTGGCCTGTGCTGCCTGCAAAAGCTTGAGGATGAAGACGACAACAGCGTTTATTACACGCGCATCGCCTGCAAACTGCTGGACCTGAAAACCTGCCAGTGCAGCGATTACCCCAACCGTCGTGAGTTCGTGCCGGACTGCATTCAGCTCACACCGGGCAAGGCCGATGAGTTCAAATGGCTGCCGCCGACCTGCGGTTATCGCCTGGTCAGCGAGGGCAAGGATTTGCCACTCTGGCACCATCTGGTGTGCGGTGATCGCGATGCCGTGCATCACGAACGTATTTCCCAGTCCGGGCGCATGCTCGCCGAAGGCAGCGTGCCCGAGGACGATTGGGAAGACCATCTGATTTTCCGCGCAGGTTAGTTTTACAAGGGAGTGTGTATGGCTGTGGGATTGCGGCTGGCGTTGGCCGTTGGGCTGCTGGCCCTGAGTTCGTCGGTGTGGGCGGCGAAGAAAGTCGATCTGGATTACCACGTGCGCCTGTTGCCGCAAAGCGATCAGGCTGAAGTGCGCCTGACGCTGGTCCAGGGTTCGGCGGTGCGCAGTCTGGATTTCGACCTCGGCGATGGCAGCCATTACAGCGACTTCAAGGCCGACGGCCAATGGCAACTCACGCCGGGCAAAGAGGCCCGGGGTGTCTGGCGCCCGTCGGCCGACAAGGCCAGCCTGACCTACCGCGTGCGCATCAGCCACGGTCGCAAGAGCGGCAGCTTCGACACGCGCATGACCCCGACCTGGGCGCTGATGCGCGGCGACGACCTGGTACCGGCCGCCAGACTCGATCAGCAGGACGGCATCGAATTGGTGTCACGCCTTGAATTCGAATTGCCCACCGGATGGAAAAGCGTCGAAACCGCCTGGCCGCGGATCGGCAAGAACAAATTCCGCATCGACAACGTCTCGCGCCTGTTCGACCGGCCAACCGGCTGGATGCTCGCCGGTCACCTCGGCAGCCGTCGCACCCGGCTTGGGGAAACCGAAGTCACCGTCGCCTCGCCTCAGGGCCAGGGCATGCGCCGCATGGACGTGCTGACGCTGCTGACGTTCGTCTGGCCGCAAGTGCAGGCTGTGTTTCCGCGTCATCCCGCCAAGTTGCTGATCGTCGGTGCCAACGACCCGATGTGGCGCGGCAGTCTGGCGGCGCGAGAATCGATCTATCTGAATTCGCGCCTGCCACTGGTCAGCGAAAGTGGCAGCAGCGCACTGGTGCGTGAGCTGGCCCAGGTGTTCGGGCGCATCAACGACAAGCAGCGCAGCGACTGGATCAGCGAAGGCTTTGCCGAGTATTACGCCATCGAACTGGTGCGCCGCGCCGGTGGCATGAGTGATGAGCGGTATGAGAGTTTGCACAAGAAGTTGGCCAAGGATAGCCAGAAGGTCACGACGTTGCGGGGCGAGCAGATCAGCCCGGCACAGATTGGCAAAGCGGTTCTATTGCTGAGTGAACTGGATCAGGAGATCCGTATCAAGACCCGCAACAAGCGCTCGCTCGATGATGTGTTGCGCGGGGCGATGCACCTGGAGAGTGTGGATACCAAGGAATTCGTTCAGCTGGCCGAGAGTGTGATTGGCGAGTCCTCGAAAGTCCTCGATAACGATTTGATTCAGTGACACCGCTATCGCTAGCAGGCTAGCTCCCACACTGGGGCTTCGTCGTACACGGGACCAATGTGGGAGCTAGCCTGCTAGCGAAGAGGCCACATGCCTCAACGGATATTTCGGATCAAACCCCGGTTTTCGGCGACTTCAACGACTCATTCCCGGTCACGGTGGCGGTTTTGGTCGCTGCCTCGGCATTCGCCTTCAACCGAGCCAGGTCTTCCCCGGCACGCTCGATTTTCGCCCGCACGTTGTTCATGTCCTGACGGCTCTTCTCCAACAGGCTCTTGGCCGAACTGTGGCCAGTGATGCCACGGGCCAGCGCCACGCCACCGATCGCCACCTGGATCAAACCGAAAATACCGCCGCGACGCAGGCCTTTGCCCACCATCACCAGGCCGCCGGCGACGGAGCCGGCGCGTTCCCAACCGTGGACGTTATGCTCGGAAGGACTCTGGAACGGGGTGGACTCGATGCGCTCCACGCGTTTGAGTTCGCTCATGATCTGTCTCCTGCTGGAAGGACTGCTTCAAGAATAGATAATTAAGCTGACTGCCGAGGCGGGCGGCTTGTTCCATCGGATGTGCGTCGGTTCAGCGGAATTTCGGCCCGGAGCGGGTGTTGAGGCCCTTGGCCATACGGTCGTACAGCACGACGTTGACGGTGGCCGCAAGGTTCATGCAACCGGTGGTCGGGATGTAGACCACGTCTTCGCACCAGTCGCGAATCTCTTTATCCAGCGAGCCGTCTTCCGGGCCGAAGATGTACAGCGCGCGATCCGGGTGGGTGTATTCCGGCAGCGAACGGGCGCCGTCGACCAGTTCCACGGCCACCGGCACGCAGCCCAGCGGCAGGATTTTTTTCAGGTCGTCGATGCCGATCAGCGGAATGTCGTAGTGAACACGTTTGGTGTCGGTGACGAAGTCGGCGGCGCGGTCATAGCGCTTGCCGGTGTAGAACACGGACGCCACGTTGTAGCAGCCGGCGGCGCGCATGACCGAGCCGACGTTTTCCGGTGATTTTGGGTTGAACAAACCAATGCAGCTGTACCGTTTGTCTGCCACGAGCGGGGTGCCTTCGGGGAAAAAACGGCGATTATACGGGGATTGGGGGAGGGGGTGTCTGGTTTGAGATTGGTGGTGCCTGAACAATTGCTATCGCTAGCAGGCTAGCTCCCACATTGGATCTTGGGTGTTCACAAACACTTATGTGCACAGAAGATCCCCTGTGGGAGCTAGCCTGCTAGCGATGGGGCCAAGTCAGGCAATGAAGATATTCAGTCTTCTTTTTTCATCAACCCGGCCAACGCCGCAAACGGGTTATGCGTCGCCTTGGCAATCTTCGGCGTGCTCAACGAACCCTCACCGAAATATTGCTGGTCGGTATACCGCGAGTGCTCGTTGTCGTGGCAATACAGGCACAACAATTCCCAGTTCGACCCATCCTGCGGGTTGTTGTCGTGGTTGTGGTCGCGGTGGTGCACGGTCAGTTCGCTCAGGCGCTTGCCGGAAAACTCACGGGCGCAGCGGCCGCACACGTGCGGGTACATCTTCAGGGCTTTGTCGCGGTAACCCATTTCCTTGTCGCGCTGGTTGTCGGCGAGGATGCGGTCCAGCTTCGAGGTGTTGGTCGGTGTTGACGAACTCATGGGTTCACCTTTGTAAAAGACTAATGACGGTTATGACGTAAGTTTAGCCTAGCCCTTGAGCTTCTCGGCAATCCAGATGGTGTGGCGGGTGCCCTTGTTGCCGTGGGCGAAGACCTGGACTTCCTCGGCCTTGAAGCCCGCCTTCTTCAGTTTGTCGGAAAACTGCTTGTCGGCGCTGGCCGACCAGACAGCCAGCACGCCTTTGGGTCGCAAGGCTTTGGCGCAGGCGCTCAGGCCGCCAGCGGAGTAGAGCCAGCTGTTGGCTCTCTGGGTCAGGCCTTCCGGGCCGTTATCGACGTCGAGCATGATCGCATCGAAACCTTGCGGTTCGGCCTGCAGCACGTTCGCCACGTCTTCCATGCGAATCACCGTGCGTTTATCCAGCAACGGGTTCCCGGCTTTCTCGCCCAGCGGCCCGCGATTCCACTCGACCACGCCCGGCACCAGTTCGGCGACCACCACTTCAGCGCTCTTGCCCAAATGCTTGAGGGCCGAGGCGAGGGTAAAGCCCATGCCCAGGCCACCAATCAATACCCGTGAATTCGGCCGTCCGGCGACCTTGCGGCAGGGGATCTCGGCCAGCGCATCTTCAGAACCGTGCATGCGCGTATTCATCAATTGTCCGCCGTCGCCGCCCTGGATCTTGATGACGAAATCCTCTCCGTATTCGAACAGGCACAGGGCACCGCCGTTTTCAGGGATAGGCGCGGTGTCGAGCAGAACGAAACGTTTCATGGGGATCTCTTGAGGAGGAAGGGCATGGGGGAGGCAAACGAACGCAGTTGGGAGTAGCCTGCAAATAGACAACAAGGCTAACGGAGCCATTGATGAAGCGCACCATTCTAACGGTCATTGCCTTGGCCGCGCTCTCGATAACTGCAGTGCAGGCCCAAGAGCTGCAAACCATTCCGACCAGCCCGTCGCCGCTCCCCGGTTCGCCCGGCACGGCAACACCGACGCCGTACCCGCAGATCACCCCCAACAGTGTGCCTAAAGTCGGGCCTGGCAGTGGCGGGCCGCCGCTGTTGCCGCCGATCATCGTGCCCAGCCCGCCCAAGGATCAGCCCTTGCCGGGGCTTGAGCAGAACCGCACGAAGATCAAGTCGCCGGGCGGTTAAACCTGCTGCGAGAGTAGTTGCCCGTCGGCCATGCGCAGGCGTTTTGACAGGGAGACGGCGAGGGCGCGGATGATCTTCGCGGCGATTTTCGGCGCGTCGTTGAGCATCTTTTCCAGGGAATCCTTGCCCAGGTTCAGCAGCTGGCAATTGCTCGCGGCCACACAACTGGCGGAACGCCGTTCGCCATCGAGCACAGCCATTTCGCCGAACGCCCGACCGCTGCGCAGCGTGGCCATGGTCACCCGTTGTCCGTCGCTGTTGGTTTTTTGTACCGCGACCTGGCCGGTATGGATGATGCACATGAAACTGCCGGCATCGCCTTCGCGGAAGATCTCTTCGCCCTCGGCCACCGTGCTGATGCTGAAGTAGCCCGAGGCGGCTGCGAAGTCGGCGGGCAGCAGTTGATCGAACAGGCCACAGTCCATCAGCCAGTCGCGGATTTCGTTGTTCAGTAAGGTCGGTTCTGACATGTCGTCACGGTCTTTTTCTTGTGTCTGGTTCCGGTTCTTCTGGATGCCCTCAATCCTTGTGGGAGCGAGCCTGCTCGCGATGACGGTGGCACATTCAATACAAATGTTGGATGTATCGCCGCCATCGCGAGCAGGCTCGCTCCCACATTGAAGGGGCATGGGTGTTAAGACCGAATCACCGAGCCAAGTTCCTCAGGCAATGCCCAAAACCCCGAAAACAAATGCGTATTCGAGTGCTACGTCACGCAATCCCTGATAACGGCCACTCATTCCGCCATGCCCGGCGCCCAATTCGGTCTTGAGCAGCAGTTGATGGGTATCGGTTTTGGTCGCGCGCAATTTCGCTACCCACTTCGCCGCTTCCCAGTACTGCACGCGACTGTCGTTGTAGCCGGCGATCACCAGCGTCGCCGGATACGCCTGCGCGGTGACGTTTTCGTACGGGGCGTAGGCCTTGATCCGATCATAAACGTCCGGCTCTTCAGGATTGCCCCACTCGTCGTATTCCGTGACGGTCAGCGGCAGATCCGGGTCGAGCATCGTGTTCAACACATCGACGAACGGCACTTCGGCAATCGCCGCGCCGAACAACTCCGGCCGCATGTTAAGCACCGCACCGATCAACAACCCGCCGGCACTGCCACCGCTGATCGCCAATTGCTGTGAGGTGGTGAAACCGTTGGCGATCAGGTGCTCGGCGCAGGCGATGAAGTCGCTGAAGGTGTTGTGCTTGTGTTCCTGTTTGCCGGCGCGATACCAGGCTTCACCCAATTCGCCGCCGCCGCGCACGTGGGCGATGGCAAACGCAACGCCGCGGTCCAGCAGGCTCAGGCGCGCGTGGGAGAACCACGGGTCGAGGCTTTCGCCGTAGGCGCCGTAGCCGTATAGATAAAGGGGTGTCGGCTTGCCGAGGGCTTCGCGCTTGACCACCAGGCTGATCGGCACTTGCGTGCCGTCCGGTGCGGTCGCCCAAAGACGCTGGCTGACATAGGCGTCGGCGTCGAACGGGCCGAGCACCGGGGTTTCCTTGAGCACTTTCTGTTCGCCGCTGACCAGGTCCAGTTGGCGGATTTGTGCCGGACGGTTCAATGCTTCATAGCGCAAGCGGATCCGCTCGCTGACGAACTCCAGGCTGTTTTGTACGTGCAGGCTGTAGGCCGCATCCGGCAATTGCACGCGGTAGCTCGGCAGGTCTTGCGGGTGAACCTCGATGATCGGCAAGCCGCCGACCCGCAGGCTCAGCGTCAGGGCGCCGGCGTTGAGGCTCATGCCGTCGATCATCGTGGTGTCGCTGTGGGGGATCAGGTTCTGCCAGTCAGCTTCGGTCGGTGCGACGCCGGTATCGACGGCCGTGTACAGGGCAAAGTTGATGCCGTCGCGGTTGGTGCGAATGAACCAGGTCCACTGGCCATCGAGAGCGCCGTGATCGACGTCGTACTCATGGTCTTCGACCCGTGGCGCCACACAGGTAAACGCCTGTTGCGGCTGGAACGCGTCGAGCACCCAGACTTCGCTGGTGGTCTTGCTGCCCAGCGCCAGCAGCAATTGCTGCTCCGAGCTTGAGCGGTAGCAATGCATGAAGAAGCGGCCGTCCGGCTCATGGAACACTTCTTCGGCCGCCGTGCCGTCCAGCCGATAGCGGAACAGCTTGTGCGGGCGATGGGTGTCGTCCAGTTCGCCGAAAAACAGCGTCAGGCTGTCGTTGGCCCAGGTCATGCTGCCGTCGCAGTCGGCGAATTCCAGTTCGCTGACGCGGCCGCTGGATAATTCCTTCACGAACAGCGTGTAAATCTCATCGCCCGTGGTGTCGAGGCTGTAGGCCAGGCGCTGGTGGTCCGGGCTGATGCTGAATGCGCCGAGGGAAAAGAAGCCGCCGTTGGCCAGTTCGTTCGGGTCCAACAGCAGCTGTTCCTGGCTTTCGTCGAGTTGCAGGCTGTCATCCGCCGGGCGCGGGCAGCGGTAGTGTCGGGCGTATTCGTCGCCGGCGGTGGTGCGCGTGTAATACAGATACGGGCCCCACGGGGAGGGCAGCGACAGGTCGGTTTCGAGAATCCGGCCCTTGATCTCTTCGAAGAGGGTTTCGCGCAGACCGGTCTGATCGGCGGTTTGCGCCTCTAGATAGCGGTTTTCAGCCTTGAGGTAATCGAGCACCACGTCGGTGTCGCGTTCCTGCAGCCAGGCATACGGGTCAGAACCTTCAGCCTTGTGGGCAATCGGGGCGCTGGTGATGTTGGCGGATTGGGGCATGAAGGGCTCTCGGGCGATGTACGGAATAGAGGGGTTCGCAGGCTATAGGCAAATGACGCAAATCCCTGTGGGAGCGAGCCTGCTCGCGAAAGCGGTGTGTCAGTCGCCATCAATGTTGCTGACAGGACGCCTTCGCGAGCAAGCCCGCTCCCACAGGGTTTGTGCACAGCCGGCCGGCATTGGGGCAAGCCTGATGTGCGAAAAGTCGTTACTATAAGCGCCTCTTTGCCTGCCTTGCCATGGACACCATGACCGAGAACGACTATCTGATCGCTTGGGGCCTTTACGCCTTCGCCGCTTTAGGCTGCCTGTTGGTGTGGATGCGCATGACCCGCTGGATGTGGCGCTGGTTGCGCGAGCCTCTGCGGCTGCTGGTCGCTGTGTTGCTGTTCAGCCCGACGATCATCGATCCGGTGAAGGAAAAGGTCGCACCGGCCATCGCCATTACCGCCCTCGATCTCGCGTTCAAGGTTGGCAACAATGCCTGGCGGGCGGTCTCCGACCTGTTCATGTACGGCATGATCGCCTTCGGCATTTACCTGGTGTTCGTGGCGATCCGATTCCCGATCGAACGCGCCTCCAACGCTCGCAAGGAACGTACGGCGGCCGCCAAGGCTGCGGCCCGGGCCGACGACCCTGACGACGATCATCCTTTCGGCGGTGCCGGTGATGACCGTTACGGTCGCCCGCCGGTCCCGAGCAACCCTCAGCGTATGCGCGTCGAACCGCGTTTGTAACCTTGCCCCTGCCTTACAGAGAGTCCGAGCATGTGTGAGTTATTGGGCATGAGCGCCAATGTGCCGACCGATATCGTGTTCAGCTTTACCGGGCTGATGCAGCGCGGCGGCCGCACGGGCCCGCACCGTGACGGTTGGGGCATCGCCTTTTATGAAGGCCGCGGCCTGCGCCTGTTCCAGGACCCGGCGGCGAGCAGCGAGTCTGAAGTCGCCAACCTGGTGCAACGTTATCCGATCAAGAGTGAAGTGGTCATCGGCCATATCCGCCAGGCCAACGTCGGCAAGGTCTGCCTGTCCAATACCCATCCGTTCGTGCGCGAACTGTGGGGGCGCAACTGGTGTTTCGCCCACAACGGCCAACTGGCGGACTTTCAGCCGATCACCAGCTTTTATCGCCCGGTCGGCGATACCGACAGTGAAGCGGCGTTCTGCGATCTGCTCAACCGCGTACGGGCGGCGTTCCCGGAACCGGTAGAGATCGAAACACTGCTGCCGGATCTGGTAGCCGCGTGCGCCGAATACCGTAGCAAAGGCGTGTTCAACTGCCTGCTCAGCGACGGCGACTGGCTGTTCTGCTATTGCTCGACCAAATTGGCGCAGATTACCCGCCGAGCACCCTTCGGCCCGGCGCGCTTGAAGGATGTCGACGTGATCGTCGATTTCCAGGCCGAAACCACGCCCAACGACGTGGTCACGGTCATCGCCACCGAACCCCTGACCGAAAACGAAACCTGGACCCGCTACGAACCGGGCCAATGGAGCCTCTGGCGACGCGGTGAATGCGTCAGCCAGGGCAAGACCGAATAAGGATTCTCCCCCATGTTGCTCAGTTATCTACGGCTGGTGTTGTTCGCGGCGGGCCTGTTGATCGGCGTCCAGGTGCCGGGGTTCATCAACGACTACGCCAAGCGGGTCGAAGCGCACCTGATTGAGGCGCAGACCGGCTTGAGCGGTTTTCAGGGCACCGCCATTCAATTTTTCAAGGGTGACATGCAGGCCCTGGTCGCCCACTACCGCGCCAGCGAAGACCCGGTTTTCCGCAGCGATGCCGACAGCCTGAGCAACCTGCTCACCCGTCAACTGGCCCTCGATAAACAATTCCAGGCCATGCAAGGCCCGTGGTACATCCGCTTCCTGCAGGTTGTACTGGCCGCCGACCCGGATATCCGCAAAGAAACCTGGAACGGCTACAGCTACCAGATCCTGCTGACGCCGGAAGCGATGATCTGGGGCATGAGCGGCGCGTTGCTGCTGTCGTTCGGGATTGAATGCCTGTTCCGGCTGATCGACTGGGTGGTGCTGGGCGGCAAGCGCCTGCGCCAGAGCCGGCCGATTGAAGAGCGGGATTTGCGCGGGTTGTAAGTGATCAGCGCGCAAGGACGATGTAGTTTTCGCCGACCTTGCGCGCATACCCCGCCAGCACCTGCTGACACAACGCGACAATCTCCTCGACCCATTCCGCCCCGGTCCGCCAGGACACCACCACTTGTAAATCCGGTGGCCGTTGATCGATGGCCAGCAAGGTCAATTCGCCGCGCGCCAGCTCCTCGGCCACCAGCACCGGTGGCAACGCGCCAATGCCGAAACCGTCCCGCAGCAGCCGGGTAATCGCCGACACCGAATTCACGCAGTTCAGCCGTGGCGTCATGACGCCATTGGCCTGCATCAACGCGAGCACCTCTTGATGCGGGTGTGAGTTTTTCGAGTAGGTAATGATCCGCTCCCGCGCCAGATCGGCCACGCTGGAATACTCGCGGTTGTAGATCGAGTTGCTGGCAGCGATCCAGCCCATCGGGTGACTGGCCAGCTCCAGGCTGCGCACGCTTTCCTGACGCAGCAGGTCGGTTTGCAGGATCAAGTCGAGGAAGCCTTTTTGCAGCTGATCGCAGAGGTTGAGCGAGGTATCGGCCACCAGCTCGATTTCCACCAGCGGATAGTGATCCGTCATCTGTGCCACCAACGGGCTCAGCCAGGTATGAATCACCGTGTCCATCACGCCGATGCGCACCCGGCCGACCTTGCTGGAGCGGGTCTCGATCGACTGCTTGAGCGCCTGCATGGTGTCCATCATCTGCTCGGCATGTTCGAGCACTTTCAAGCCTTCGGGCGTCAGGCTCACGCCGCGTGAATCGCGCAGGAACAGCTTCACCCCGAGCTCGCCTTCGAGCACGGCGATGCGGCTGGAAATCGACGCCTGGGTGGTGAAGAGCTTGTCGGCGGTCAGGCGAAAACTTTTGAGTCGGGCGACCCAGACGAAGGTCTCGAGAAACTTCAGGTTCATGGGGTCAGCTCGTGGATAAAGTTTTCTTATGTCTAAGGCGGGTTTTTATTAGTTGGACGCAACAGGGCCCAGCGCCCAAAAATCAGGCCATCCGGTTCCCACGATAGGCGTCGTCGGGGCTCAGAACAATACCAATAAAATTTGCACGGAGAGTTGCCATGAGTGCGCCCGACACCACCGTCATCCCGAAAGCCACGGCTCGCCCGGGACCTTTCGACTGGTACCGCAACATCAATCAGCAGGAACGCCGCACATTCTGGAGCTGCAAGATCGGCTACGGCCTGGACGGCATGGACACCCAGATGCTCAGCTTCGTGGTGCCGACCCTCATTGCGATGTGGGGCATCACCACTGGCGAGGCCGGGCTGATTCACACCAGTACGCTGATTGCCTCAGCCATCGGCGGCTGGGTGGCGGGGATTCTCTCCGACCGCATCGGCCGCGTGCGCACCTTGCAACTGACGGTGCTGTGGTTCGCCTTCTTCACCTTCCTCTGCGGCTTCGCGCAAAACTACGAACAACTGCTGATCAGCCGCACCTTGATGGGCTTCGGTTTTGGCGGCGAGTGGACCGCCGGCGCGGTGCTGATGGGTGAAGTGATTCGCGCCAAGGACCGTGGCAAAGCGGTGGGCATGGTGCAATCGGGCTGGGCGCTGGGTTGGGGGCTGACGGCGATCCTGTATGCGCTGCTGTTCTCGGTGTTGCCACCGGAAGACGCGTGGCGCGCACTGTTTATCCTCGGCATCGTCCCGGCGGTTTTCGTGATCTTCGTCCGCCGCCTGGTCAAGGACCCGGAAATCTACCGCGAAGCCAAGGCCAAACAGGAACCGAGCAACCCGGCGAAGTTCTACGAGATTTTCGCCCCCGGCATCCTCTTCACCACGCTTCGCGCTTCGATACTGACCACCGGCGCACTGGGCGGTTACTACGCAATCACTTCCTGGCTGCCGACGTTCCTGAAGAACGAACGCGGTTTGAGCGTACTCGGCACGGGCGGTTATCTGGCGATGGTGATCGTCGGTTCCTACGTCGGTTACGTCATCAGCGCGTATTTGACTGACATCCTTGGCCGTAAGAAAAACTTCATTCTGTTCGCGGTGGGCTCGTTCACCATCGTGTTGCTTTACACCCAATTGCCGGTCAGTAACGGCGTGATGCTGTGGCTGGGCTTTCCGTTGGGCTTCTTTGCCTCAGGGATTTTCAGCGGCATGGGTGCTTTCCTGACCGAGTTGTTTCCGACGCGGATTCGCGGTTCGGGCCAGGGCTTTTGCTACAACATAGGCCGGGCGCTGGCGGCGTTGTTTCCGCTGTTGATCGGCTTGCTCAGCCAGAAGGTGCCATTGAGCGTAGGCATCGGGGCGTTCGCGGCGGTTTCCTACGGGGTGGTGATCCTTGCGGCGTTGAGCCTGCCGGAAACCCGTGGCAAACAACTGGATGCGCAGTAATCTGCCCACATCTGAAAAGAACAAAACCTACAGGAGTGTTCACCGTGAGCCGCCTGCTATTGAACTGCGACATCGGCGAGAGCTACGGCAACTGGACCATGGGTCTGGACGCCGAGGTCATGCCCTTCATTGATTGCGCCAACATCGCCTGCGGCTTTCATGCCGGCGATCCGAGCATCATGCGCAAGACTGTCAGCCTGGCCCTGAGCAACGGCGTGCAGATCGGCGCCCATCCGGCCTATCAGGATCTGGTCGGGTTCGGCCGTCGCTCCATGGCGTATACCGCCCAGGAACTTCAGGACATTCTGCACTACCAGATCGGCGCCCTCGACGGCCTCTGCCGGGCGCAGGGCGGGCGTGTCAGCTACGTCAAACCCCACGGCGCGATGTACAACGACATGATGGCCAACCCGGCGCAATTACGCGCCGTGCTGCAGGCCGTGGCGTCTTATGACAAGACGTTGCCGCTGATGCTGATGGCCACCCGCGACAACAGCGCCGCACAGCGATTGGGTGATGAGTACGGCGTGACGTTGTGGTTCGAAGCGTTCGCCGATCGTGCCTACGACAGCGCCGGCATGCTGGTTTCGCGGCAACTGCCGGGTGCAGTGCATCACGATCCGGAAAAAATCATCGAACAGGCACTGACCATCGCCCGTGGTGACAACCTCACAGCCAGCGATGGCAGCGCCTTGCATTTACAGGCCAACACCCTGTGCGTACATGGTGACAATGCCAGTTCCGTGTCGGCCGTGCGGCGCATTCGCGAAGCCCTCGATCAGCAGAGTGCGCCATGAAACTTCGGGTGGAAGTGGTGGCGCTGGATTGCCTGATGGTGCGGCTGTTCGATGAGATCGCCGAAGCCAACATGCCGTGGATGCTCGCTGCCAGCGAAAACCTGCGTGCGGCGTTTGGTGCGCATCTGATCGATCTGGTGCCGTCGTATACGACGTTGATGGTGCATTACGATCTGACCGAATTGAGTCCGACGCAGGCGCGGGAATTGATCGCCGAAGCACTGATCGATTTGTCGCCCAACACTCGCACCGGGGGCAAATGTCATGTGCTGCCGGTCTGGTATGACGTGAGCGTCGGTCCGGAATTGCGCCTGTTGTCTCAGCGCAGCGGGCTGGCCGTGGAGGAGGTGATCCGCCGCCACAGCGACCGTGAATATCAGGTGTTCGCCTTGGGCTTCGCGCCGGGTTTTGCCTTTATGGGGCTAGTGGAAGAAGTCCTCGCCGCACCGCGCCTGAATACGCCGCGCAAAAAAGTCGCGGCCGGCAGTGTCGGGATCGCCGAACGGCAAACCGCTGCCTACCCGGTGGTGTCCCCCGGCGGCTGGAACCTGATCGGCCGCACCCCGGCCAAACTGTTCGACCGCGAACGCGATGGCTACAGCCTGATGCAACCGGGCGACACCGTGCGTTTTGAAGCGGTCAGCCACGCCGAGTTCATCAATCTGGGCGGTGACGACACGCCACTGGAGGCGCAGGCATGAGCCGGCTATCGATTGAAGCGAGCACACCGTTGTGCCTGTTGCAGGACGCTGGCCGTTTTGGCGTGCGGCATCTGGGCGTGACCCAGGGCGGCGGGCTGGATTGGCGCTCGATGTCCTGGGCCAACTGGCTGCTGGGAAATGCGCTGGATGCACCGGTGATCGAAGTCACCCTCGGCGGGTTCAGCGTTGTTGCCGAAGAGGATTGCTTGCTCGCGCTGGCCGGGGCAGACCTTGGCGCGCAACTGGACGGTCAGGCGCTGGCGCCGTGGCGCAGTTTCAAGCTGCGCAAAGGTCAGCGTTTGCAGTTCACTCAGCCACTCCTGGGGGCGCGGGCTTATCTCGCGGCGCCGGGCGGCTTTGATGCGCCGAAGGTGTTGGGCAGCAGCGCGACGGTGGTGCGTGAGGAGCTGGGTGGGCTGGACGGCATGGGGCGGGCGTTAGCCAAAGGCGCGTCGCTGAGCTATTCGGCTGAAGCGCCATTGCTGATGCGCGAGTTGCCTCGCGAACAAGTACCGGACTTCAAATCCGATTTGCCACTGGACGTGGTACTCGGCGCGCAGATCGGCGAGTTCAGCGGCCAGAGCTTGTTCGATGCGTTCAACAGCGCCTGGACCCTCGACAGTCGCGCCGACCGCATGGGTATGCGCTTGCTGGGAACAGCGTTGCAGTACCAGGGCAAACCGATGATTTCCGAAGGTATTCCGCTCGGCGCGGTGCAGGTGCCGCCGGACGGGCAGCCGATTGTGCTGCTCAATGATCGGCAGACCATTGGCGGTTATCCGCGACTGGGGGCGTTGACGCCGCTGGCCCTGGCGCGGCTGGCGCAGTGTCTGCCGGGGGCGACGGTGCGGTTGCGGCCGGTGGTGCAGGATGTCGCGCATCGCGAACAGGTCGAGTATTTGCGCCGGTTTTCAAACCGCTAAAAGCATCGCGAGCAGGCTCACTCCCACAGTTGAACTTCTGCGAACACATAATTTGTGTCCGCTCAAAATCCAGTGTGGGAGCGAGCCTGCTCGCGATGGGGCCCTGGCGGACTGCAAAGATTACTTGGAAAGAAACCGCATCCCTTCCTCAAGCCCCCGCAACGTCAGCGGGTACATCTGGTCATCAATCAAATCCCGAACGATATTGGTCGACGACGTATAGCCCCACGTATCTTTCGGATATGGGTTGATCCAGATGAGCTTCTTGTACTTCTCCTTGAACCGCTGCATCCACACGTAACCGGCTTCTTCGTTCCAGTGCTCGACGCTGCCGCCGGCCTGGGTGATTTCATAAGGCGCCATCGCCGCGTCCCCGATGAAGATCACTTTGTAGTCGGCGCCGTACTTGTGCAGCAGGTCCTGGGTTGACGTGCGCTCGGAGGTGCGGCGCATGTTGTTCTTCCACACCGATTCATAAATGAAGTTGTGGAAGTAGAAGTACTCCAGGTGTTTGAACTCGGTCTTGCAGGCCGAGAACAACTCCTCGCAGATCTTCACGTGCGCATCCATCGAACCGCCGATGTCGAACAGCAGCAACAACTTGACGGTGTTACGCCGCTCCGGCCGCATCTGGATACTCAGCAACCCGGCATCCTTGGCGGTGTGGTCGATGGTGCCATCGATGTCCAGTTCTTCGGCCGCACCCTGACGGGCGAACTTACGCAGCCGACGCAGGGCGACCTTGATGTTGCGCGTGCCCAGTTCCACCGAATCGTCGAGGTTCTTGTACTCGCGCTGATCCCAGACCTTGACCGCCTTGCCCTGGCGCTTGCCGGCATCGCCGACCCGAATGCCTTCCGGGTTAAAGCCGCCGGAACCGAACGGGCTGGTGCCGCCGGTGCCGATCCACTTGTTGCCACCGGCGTGGCGTTCTTTCTGTTCTTCCAGGCGCTTCTTGAATTCTTCGATCAGCTTGTCCAGGCCACCAAGGGACTGGATCGCCGCCCGCTCTTCGTCGGTCAGCGAACGCTCGAATTCCTTGCGCAACCAGTCTTCAGGAATCAGGGCCTGAAGGTGATCGTCGAGTTTTTCCAGGCCATTGAAGTAAGCACCGAACGCTCGGTCGAACTTGTCGAAATGCTTTTCGTCCTTCACCAGAATCGCCCGGGACAAGTAGTAGAACTCGTCCATGTCGGCGAAGGTCACGCGCTGTTTCAGCGCGTTGATCAGGTCCAGCAGCTCGCGCACCGAGACGGGCACCTTGGCTGCGCGCATTTCATTGAACAGGTTGAGCAACATGGCGTTAGCCCCTACTTAATCAGAGCTTAGCGAGTACCGCGACGACTCATGAAGGCCAGGCGCTCAAGCAATTGCACGTCCTGTTCGTTCTTCACCAAGGCACCGGCCAGCGGCGGAATGGCCTTGGTCGGATCGCGCTCGCGCAGCACTGCTTCGCCGATGTTGTCGGCCATCAGCAGCTTCAGCCAGTCCACCAGTTCGGAGGTCGATGGCTTCTTCTTCAGTCCCGGCACCTTGCGCACGTCGAAGAACACGTCCAGCGCTTCGCTGACCAGATCCTTCTTGATGTCCGGGTAGTGCACGTCAACGATCTTCTGCAGCGTGACGCGATCCGGGAAGGCGATGTAGTGGAAGAAGCAGCGGCGCAGGAACGCGTCTGGCAGCTCTTTCTCGTTGTTGGAGGTAATGATGATGATCGGACGCTTCTTGGCCTTGATGGTCTCGTCGATCTCGTAAACGTAGAACTCCATTTTGTCGAGTTCTTGCAGCAGGTCGTTCGGGAACTCGATGTCGGCCTTGTCGATTTCGTCGATCAGCAGAATCACCCGCTCTTCGGACTCGAAAGCCTCCCAGAGCTTGCCCTTTTTCAGGTAGTTGCGAACGTCGTGGACCTTTTCCGTGCCCAGCTGCGAATCGCGCAGGCGGCTGACCGCGTCGTACTCGTACAGGCCCTGATGCGCCTTGGTCGTGGATTTGATGTGCCAGGTGATCAGCTTGGCGCCGAAAGACTCGGCCAGTTGCTCGGCCAGCATGGTCTTGCCGGTGCCCGGCTCGCCCTTGACCAGCAGCGGACGCTCCAGGGTGATGGCGGCGTTGACCGCCAGCTTCAAGTCATCGGTGGCGACGTAGGCCTGGGTGCCTTCGAACTTCATCTGCTAATCCTCGAACGGTAACGCCGACCTGACAGGGCAGGGCGGGGCGCAATAATTGTAGTACCCGACTATAACGCGCTGCCCGGTCGACTGTGAACGCAGACGGCTTATTCAGTCTCTGAATGGGGCGTCACATCTTGACTCAGTCTCGGCGGCTGGCCAGTATTGAGCTATCGCCATTTTGGCGATAGCTTGCGGAGCATGTCTACTAAATATCGATTTCGCGATACGTACCGCATTCAGTTGCGAGAGAAGGACCATCCGCCGCCCCATGTCCACCTGACCGGTGGCGGGCTGGATGTGATGCTCAGCCTGGAAACGGTTGAAGTGATGGTCGGCAAGGCGCCGCCGTTGATTATCAAGGAAGCTCTGGAATGGGTCAGGACCCATCAGGTGCAGTTACTGGAGGACTGGAAACGATGTTACCCATGAAGCGACCACGGTTGTCTGCCGTGCAGGCGTTGCCGGATTACCGTTTGGCGCTGACATTTATCGATGGTCAGCAATTGACGCTCGATTTGAGCCGTGACCTGCGTACCTATCCTGGATTGCAGCCGTTGCTGGAGGCGGGAGCTTTCGCCAGTGCAACCCTGGGCGATGATGGCTGGTGCGTCGAATGGCCTGAGCAGGATATCCAGATCGGCGCAGACACTGTTTATCTGGATGCACTCGCGCAAAACGCAGCGGATGAAAACACCCGGATCTTCATCGACTGGCGTGCGCGTACCGGGTTGCCGCTCAATCAGGCCGCCGAGGCTTTGGGGGTGAGTGCCCGCAGCATCACGCGTTACAGCAGTGGCCGTGAAGCAGTGCCCCGGTCATTGGCGCTGGCCTGTCTGGGGTGGGATTTTCTGCAGCTGCGAGATCCGGCGCGGGCGGCTGAAGAAACCGGCCGTTACACCGTTACACGCAAACCCTAACCGGCCTCCGGCTTCGGCCGTTCATACTGGGCATTGAAGGCCTGGACAAAACCGTTACGTAAAATCTGCAAAAACGCGTGGAACGCGCTGATATCTTGCCGGTGAACGCTGCCACTCAATTCAACGCGCGTTGCAAACTGGTTCTTGCCCTGGTTTTTCAGCACGGTTTCGGAGCCACCGACAATGGCCTCCCAAATGGAGCGGAACAGCCCTTTGTCCTTGTTCTCGACGTCCTGTTGCCAGTTGAACACATCGACGTCTTTGAGCAGTGGCTTGATGTAGCCAGTCAATTGGGCTTTTTTCGCTTGCGCTTCAATCACTACATCACCATGCCCGGCATTGAAATCAAACTTGCCGTAGGCCGAGGCGAAGTCGTTCATGCGTTTGAGTTCGATGCCCGTGGCGCGTAGTCGGAACTGGAAATCCTCGAAGTCGCTCAGCGGATCGAAGGTTGCGCTGGTTTCCAGTGGCGCGTGCCCCAGCAGCAGCGCTTTGCCATCGAACCGTGCGTCGCGCTTGCCTTCCTTGTCGACGACGTTGGTCAGGTTGTAAATGCTGGCGTTGACCTGGGTGGCGTTCATGTTCACGGGGGGCTTGGAATTGAAGTTCCGGAAGCTGATCTTGCCGTCGCTGATCCGCACTTCGTTCAGGGTGATCGGCAGCAATTTCTCCAATTGTGCCCGCCAATCGGTGCCTTCACCGGTCTGGGAGTTTTTCTTGTTGGCGCCGCCGTCGACGAAGTTCACTTCGGGTTTGACGAACTGCGCCTTGGCCACGACCGCGTGGTCGTACCAGAGCGAGTGCCAACTGACGGAAAGATCGATCAGCGGCGCATTGACGAAAGGCACCGGGACCTTGCCTTCGATCTTGACGACTTTCAGGCCGTTGATTTTGTAGGCGCCGCGCCACAGGGCCAGGTCCACGTCGGTGATCTGCCCGCGATAGTCACCCATATTCGCCAATCGTTCGTTCAGGTAGTCACGCACCAGATAGGGCAGGGCGATGTGCAGGGCAAACAGCAACATGAGGAGGCCGGCGAGGGTCCACAGAGGCCAACTGTATCGACGCTTCATGGCGGCAAATCTCTGGCGGTGTAATGCGATTGACTGCTGTGCGGGCCGGACGTTCGACTGACTGGACGACCACGGGCAACAGGCATACCGTGGAGGGCTAATTCAACGCTGCATAAGGACCCAGCCATGAGCCGTATCTTTGCTGACAACGCCCATTCCATCGGCAATACGCCGCTGGTGCAGATCAACCGCATTGCGCCGCGTGGCGTGACCATCCTGGCCAAGATCGAGGGGCGCAACCCTGGTTACTCGGTGAAGTGCCGGATTGGCGCGAACATGATCTGGGACGCCGAAAGCACCGGCAAACTCAAGCCTGGCATGACCATCGTCGAACCGACCTCCGGCAACACCGGCATTGGCCTGGCGTTTGTCGCCGCCGCACGGGGCTACAAGTTGGTGCTGACCATGCCGGCGTCCATGAGCATCGAGCGGCGCAAAGTGCTCAAGGCGTTGGGCGCCGAACTGGTGCTGACCGAGCCGGCCAAAGGCATGAAAGGTGCGATCGAAAAGGCCACTGAAATGGTTGCCAGCGCCCCGTCCGTCTACTTCATGCCGGCGCAATTCGAAAACCCGGCCAACCCGGCCATTCACGAGAAAACCACTGGTCCGGAAATCTGGAACGACACCGACGGTGCCGTTGATGTGCTGGTGGCCGGCGTCGGAACAGGCGGAACCATTACGGGGGTTTCGCGGTATATCAAGAATACCCAGGGCAAACCGATTCTCTCGGTGGCGGTGGAGCCCGTGGTGTCTCCGGTGATCACGCAAGCGCTGGCCGGTGAAGAGATCAAGCCTAGCCCTCACAAGATCCAGGGCATCGGTGCCGGCTTTGTGCCGAAGAACCTCGATCTGTCGATGGTGGACCGGGTCGAGTTGGTCACCGATGACGAATCCAAGGCGATGGCTTTGCGCTTGATGCAGGAGGAGGGAATTTTGTGCGGCATCTCTTGCGGTGCGGCCATGGCTGTGGCCGTGCGCCTGGCCGAAACGCCGGAAATGCAGGGCAAGACCATCGTGGTGATTCTGCCGGACTCCGGTGAGCGTTACCTGTCGAGCATGCTGTTCAGCGATCTGTTTACCGAGCAGGAGAATCAGCAGTAATCGTGAACAAATCAAAGCAGTGATGTTTCGATTTTGATCCCGACAAGTGGGCTGATCCAGGTCAGCCCCCGTTCAGGAGACATATGTTAAGAAGTGCGTTGTTGCACAATCTTTAACAGTGAATGTTGAGGAAAGCGGGTTTTTCCCGAGGCCGGTAGTGTTTATCATGGCCGACTGCCACGTCGGGTAAATGGCGTAGTGCAGAGTTGCTAATTCTCAAGGAGTTGTAGATGACCTTTACCATTGCCGCGAAGGCATCGCTGTTGCTGCTGTTCCTCGGCAGTACCCTCTATGTGCACTTGCGCGGCAAGGCGCGATTGCCGGTCTTGCGTCAGTTCGTCAACCACTCCGCTTTGTTCGCACCTTACAACGCCTTGATGTACCTGTTCTCCAGCGTGCCCTCCAAACCCTATCTGGATCGCAGCAAGTTCCCGGAACTTGATGTGCTCAAGGACAATTGGGAAGTCATCCGCGACGAAGCCATGCACCTGTTTGATGAGGGTTACATTCGCGCCGCCGAGAAAAACAACGACGCCGGTTTTGGCTCGTTTTTCAAGAAAGGCTGGAAGCGTTTCTACCTCAAGTGGTACGACAAACCCCTGCCATCGGCCGAAACACTGTGCCCGAAAACAGTGGCCCTGGTCAGCAGCATTCCCAACGTCAAAGGCGCCATGTTCGCCTTGCTGCCGGGTGGCAGCCATCTCAACCCGCACCGCGATCCGTTTGCCGGTTCCCTGCGTTATCACCTGGGGTTGTCGACGCCGAATTCCGATGATTGCCGCATCTTCGTCGACGGTCAGGTTTACGCCTGGCGTGATGGCGAAGACGTGATGTTCGACGAAACCTATGTGCACTGGGTCAAGAACGAAACCGAGAAGACCCGGGTCATTCTGTTCTGCGACATCGAACGTCCGTTGAGCAACCGTATCATGACCCGCATCAACCGCTCGATCAGCAGCCTGCTCGGTCGTGCCACTGCGCCGCAGAACCTCGATGACGAGCGTGTCGGCGGGATTAACCGGGCCTACGCCTGGAGCAAGAACTCCAGCGATAAGGTCAGCGGTGTGGTCAAGCAGTGGAAGCGGCGCAATCCTAAAGCCTACCGTGTGCTGCGGCCGGTGCTCGCGGTGGTGGTGTTGACGTTGTTGGGGTATTGGTTGTTTGGTTGATGTCGATTACAGAAAGACCGCTCGCTTAGAGCGGTTTTTTTTGCCCAGGATTTCATCGGCGCCCGGCGAGCACGTCAGGTTCTTCGCCTTCGATGCCTGTCGCAAGTATTTCCAGAAGGCGTCGCTGACTATCCGTGAGCACCAGAGCAATCTTTTTCCTTTCCAGTGCGGGTAAGCGATTTTTTGTAGGGGATTTCTTACTGGATTTACCCATTTTGTCCTCCACTATTGATCATTTATTAAGCAGTTTTTTACGATACTTGGCTTTCCACCGCTTTGACAAGCCGCCGTTCCGTATCGAAATAGAAGCCATGTTGTTGATAAATAGGAATCGCCCCTTTCAAGGGCTCCTGAACTTCGATGAACCTGCTTCCAATAATTGTGGCGTAGTGCTGAATGACCATTATGGACAATGTAGCAATGCGTTTTTTAAGGGGATGAGCCTCTCTTGGCCGTCCCTCCAGTCGGACGATGCGAATTCGTTGCCGACTTTTGTTTGGATTTGCGAAGCAGAGCCCACACAGTTGTTTATCGAACCAGATGGATAAATCCAGCGCCAAAGGCTCCTTCGCTTTCCATCCAACAACGTCATGCCATGAAAAATGAAAATCATCCCAGCGCTCCCAGGCACTCAACGCTTGTGCGTCGATAGGTTCAAATCGCACCTTCGATAAATCAAGAACGGTAGGGCCAGACCGTTCCTTTTTCTCTTGCAGCTCGGCGGTGCTGGCGGTGGCCAGTTTTCTAGCTCTCGATTTATACAATTGATACCGAAGTTGAGTCCGTTCCCTTGGCATTTGATCTCTTGCATTCCCTGTCCCCCTCAGTGGGCGATTTCCTTTCCCTCAGAGTAAGCAGCAGATCTAAAGCTGTATCTACTGGCCCTTTGTCCAAGTCATTGCAATCCATGTCGAGCGCTGGTTATAGTCGGCGCTCGGTGATTTCCATTCACCGTCCATCCCATCAAAAAAGATCAGCCCATGCCTGCTTCCCTCATCAACGCGGTAGTCGATTCAGCGGTCCACGCTGGCGTCGTGCCGTGCGGGGATCAGCAGCCTGCGCAGATCAGTCATTACCCCCCACCTGTCCGTAGCACGCCGGTGTACGCAGTCGTATCACCGCCGGGCGTTGGCGTTTCGGGCTGATCAGCTTTCCCTGCTGTTCCCTTGCCCTTCTAAAAGCGTTCGCCTGAAAAACTACTGGATTTCAGCTTCGGCTGAGTTGGCTTTTTATGCCTGACTACAGGTGGTATTCATGTTTGTCCTTTCGAAAAAATCCGCGCTCGCGGCGGCGTCCACGAGCCTGTTCGTTTTGCTGTGGAGCAGCGGGGCGATCTTCTCCAAATGGGGCCTGGCCCACGCGTCGCCCTTCGCTTTTCTGCTGATTCGTTTCGCCATCGCGCTTTGTGGATTGGTGCTGCTGGTGCCATTGCTCAAGCTGAAACTGCCCAAGGGTGGCAAGCCGATGCTGTATGCGATGGCCACTGGTGTGGTGTTGCTGGGTGCTTATCAGATTTTCTATCTGCTGGCCCTGGACCTGAAGGTCACGCCAGGCGTGATGGCCACGATCATGGGTGTGCAGCCCATCCTCACGGTGGTGATCATGGAGCGCCAGCGCTCAGCGAACCGGGTGTTCGGTCTGATGCTGGGTTTGGCCGGATTGATCATGGTGGTGTATCAGGGCATTGGTCTGGCCGGCATGTCGCTGGCCGGGATGTTTTTCGGTTTACTGGCGTTGGCGAGCATGACGTTCGGTTCGATCATGCAGAAACGCATCACCGATAATCCCCTCGGTACGCTGCCGGTGCAGTATCTGGCGGGGCTGTTGTTGTGCGGGATTTTCGTGCCGTTCCAGCCCTTTCACTTTGAACGCAGCAGCGGTTTTATCGTGCCGGTGCTGTGGATGGGGCTGGTGGTGTCGGTGTTGGCGACGTTGTTGCTGTATCGGCTGATCGCCCGGGGCAATCTGGTGAATGTCACCAGTCTGTTCTATCTGGTGCCGGCGGTGACGGCGGTGATGGATTATCTGTTTTTCGGCAACCAACTTGCGGTGTTGAGCATGGTGGGGATGGTGCTGATTATTGTTGGTCTGGGGGTGGTGTTTCGTCAGGCGCGGTAGAGCGGTTGGGGAGGGCATATCCGTTTTTTTTGTGATGGCGGCTGG
>NZ_JACNDU010000022.1:0-93159 GCF_017351735.1 Pseudomonas sp. FW300-N2A2
GCCAGCCGCCATCACCGCAGCAACGGATATACCCCCACCCAATCCCAAAAACCCTCCCAACCCTAGGTGTGATGAATCTCCCGATCCTTGGTTTCCGGCAAAAAGAACGTCCCAAGAATAGCCGTCATCACCGCAATCACGATCGGATACCAAAGCCCGTAGTAGATATCCCCCGTGGCCGCGACCATGGCAAACGCAACCGTCGGCAGGAAACCGCCAAACCAGCCATTGCCAATGTGGTACGGCAACGACATCGAGGTGTAGCGGATACGCGCCGGGAACAGTTCCACCAGCCACGCCGCGATCGGGCCATAGACCATGGTCACGTAGATCACCAGGATGGTCAGCAGCAACAACACCATCGGGTAATTGGTCTTCGCCGGATCCGCCTTCTCAGGGTAACCGGCGTCCTTGAGCGAGGTGCCAAGGGTCGCGACGAAGGCATCGTTGCGGGTCTTGAAGTCGGCGGCCGGCATGCCGGTGCCCTCGAAGCTCTCGACCACTTTGCCGCCAATGCGAACCTGCGCAACGGTCCCCGGTTCGGCTTTTTCGTTGATGTAGGGGATGGCTTTCTTCGCCAGTACCGTCTTGGCAAGGTCACAGGAACTGGTGAATTTCGCTTTGCCCACCGGGTCGAACTGGAACGAACACTGGTCTGGATCAGCGACCACCGTGACCGGGTTTTTCGCCTGTGCCGCGAACACGTCGGGGTTACCGTACTGGGTCAACGCATGGAAGATCGGGAAGTAAGTCACCGCCGCCAGAATACAACCGGCCATGATGATGCCCTTGCGGCCGATACGATCGGACAGGCTGCCGAATATCACGAAGAACGGCGTGCCGATCAGCAGCGAACCGGCGATCAGCAGGTTGGCGGTCTGCGGGTCGATCTTGAGCATTTGCAGGAGGAAGAACAGCGCATAGAACTGCCCGGTGTACCAGACAACAGCCTGGCCGGCAGTACCGCCGAGCAGCGCCATGATCACAATTTTGAGGTTTTCCCAACGGGCGAAGGATTCGGTCAGCGGCGCTTTGGACGACTTGCCCTCGGCCTTCATTTTCACGAACACCGGCGATTCGCTGAGTTGCAGGCGGATGTACACCGAGATGATCAGCAGCAGGATCGACAGCAGAAACGGTATCCGCCAGCCCCAGGCCTCGAACGCTTCCGTACCGAGAACGGTGCGGCAGGCGAGGATCACCAACAGCGACAGGAACAGACCGAGGGTCGCGGTGGTTTGAATCCACGAAGTGAAATAACCGCGCTTGCCCTTCGGCGCATGCTCCGCGACGTAGGTCGCCGCCCCGCCGTACTCACCGCCCAACGCCAGGCCTTGCAGCAGTCGCAAGGTGATCAGGATGATCGGTGCCGCGACGCCGATGGTCGCGTAGCCGGGCAGAAACCCGACGATGGCGGTGGAGATACCCATAATGACAATGGTGATCAGGAAGGTGTGCTTGCGTCCGATCATGTCGCCGAGTCGCCCAAACACAATCGCGCCGAAAGGCCGTACGGCAAACCCCGCGGCGAACGCGAGCAGCGCGAAGATGAAGGCGGTTGTCTCGTTGACGCCGGCAAAGAAGTGCTTGGCGATGATCGCGGCGAGAGAGCCGTAAAGGTAGAAGTCGTACCATTCGAACACGGTGCCCAGGGACGAGGCGAAGATGACCTTGCGCTCCTCCCTGGTGATCCCGTGGTTGGGCACGTTGCCCGTGGTGGTGTTGTCGATTGCGGCCATGAGTCTTCTCCGTCTTGCTCTTGTTGTAGGCCGGAGCACCTCACTAGCATCGTCGCACCCAGGCCCTGGGGCTGAAGTTATCGGACTACGGAATGCACAAAGCCTGGCAACAGGCTGACCGCCTCACATCACTGCAAGGTTTCATGAAGCATAATCACCTTCGTGCAGATATCCACTCGCCAGCCTGCAAACCCTCAAATACGCGGAGAACCCGCCATGAATCAGCGCAAAACCGGCTACGCCCCCGTCAACGGCCTGCGGATCTATTTCGAGATTCACGGCGCAGCGCACCCCACGCGACCGCCCCTCGTCCTGCTGCATGGCGGCGGCGACACCCTTGAAACCTCATTCGGTCAGATCCTGCCGGTGCTGGCGGCTGAGCGTCAGGTCATTGCCATCGAACAACAGGGTTATGGGCACACAGCGGACATCGTCGACCGTCCATTCAGCTTCGAGCAATCCGCGGACGACACGGCGGCACTGCTCGCGTATCTGCACATCGGGCGAGCGGACCTGTTCGGTTTCAGCAATGGCGGCACCATCGCCTTGCAGGTGGCGATCAGGCATCCGGATGTTGTGCGCAAGATCGTGGCGGCGTCGGCGCTGGTCAATCGTGACGGCGCCTATCCGTGGCTCTGGGAAGCGATGGCCAACGCCACGCTGGAGAACATGCCGCCAGAGTTGCAGGAGGCGTACCTCAAGGTCGCGCCGCAGCCCGGTAATCTGCGGCTGATGCATGACAAGGCAGCCCAGCGCATGCGCGATTTCAAGGACATCCCCGACGACGATATCCGCCGCATCACCGCGCCGACGCTGGTGGTGGTCGGCGATGCGGACGTCATCCGCCCCGAACATGCCGTGCAGATGTTCCGGTGCCTGGCACACGCGCAGCTCGCCGTGCTCCCCGGCACCGATCACATGCAGGTGACCACGCGCACCGAATGGCTGGTGCCGATGATCGACGCGTTTCTCGATGCCTGAAAACGGGCGTCGTGACGCCCGTTGTCAGGGGGCTTAGCCCTGACAGCAGCGCGCCCCGACACGGCAAAAACAGGAGGCGGTGATTTCCACATCGGCCCGCGCCATGGCCAGATCGAGGCGGGTTCGCGCCGCCGCGGCTTCGGCGTCCCGCCCCAAGCGTTTCAGGCATTCCACATAACCGTGGAGGCTCCAGACATTGTCCAGATGCCAGGACGCACGGCTGAGCGTGTCGTCCAGCCCCAGATCGGCCCGGTAGGCCTGCAAGGCTTCTTCCACCCGCCCCTGTTCCAGCAGCAGCGCACCCAGCGCGTGTCGCACCGGTTGCATCCAGCCCCAAGGCTCGTCGTACGGCAGGTTGTCGTCCAGTGACTGCGCCTCGCGCAGGTGAGCGAACGCGCTGTCGTAGTTGCCTTTTCGGTACTCGATTTCCCCGTGCAGCATGGCGCCGGCCACCGCCAGGATATCGGTGCATTGATTGTTGAAGAGGTAACGCGTTGGCGGCACGCGGGTCAGCGCATTGATGAACAGCCGTTGTTCGGCTTGCGCGGCGGCGATATGCCCGTTGGCCGCGTGCGCCACGCCTCTGGCGTAATGCAGCATCGCGGTGGTCACGCAGTACAGTTCCTGGTCATTGGGCAATGGAGTGGCGAGGATGTCCTGCCATTTGCCGAAGCGGATCTGCACATGGACCTTCATTGACACGAAGCTTTCCAGCCAGTCGGCCATGGGCGGTTGCTCGATGCGCAGCAGTTCTTCCTTGATGGTCGACATCAGCTCTTCGGCGGCGTCCAGCGCCGGTTGGTATTGCCCGAGGAACATCGCCGAGTAGAGTTTGAAGTGGTAGTTGTGGCATCGATACAGGGTGTAGAAGTTGAGCGGCCCTTCCCGCTCCAGGAATTTTCGGTCGGCCAGGATCGCTTGGCTATTGGTGTTCATGGCCCCACGGTAATCGCCGCAGAGCACATCGATGTGCGACGGCATGTGGCGCAGGTGCCCGGCGTCCGGCACCAGGTCGCGCAGAACATCGGCGGCGCGCAACGCTCGTTCGGGATGGGGTGACATTTCCAGGGTGTGGACGTACATGTGCAGCACGCCGGGGTGCGGCGCACCGCCCAGCGCCTGCTCCAGCACAGCCAGCGCTTCGAGGGTGTCGGCGCCCGGCGCGGGTTCACCGGTTGTCAGATCCCACAGCAGCCAGGGTGTGCGGTCAATCAAGGCTTCGGCAAACAGCGCCGCCACATCGGGATCGTCGGGAAAGGCTTTATAGACATCGCGCATCGACGCCGCGTAGGCATCGTTCCAGGTGAATAGTTGTTCAACACTTTCGGCAGCGTCGGCCTGATAGCGTTGCTCAAGCGCCCGGATCAGCGCTTGTTCCACCGGTTTTGCACCGTCGCAATGCGCCAGCGCAGTACGCGTCGCCAGTCGAGCCTGGGCGACGGCGTCTTTCAACTCCTGTTCGATAAACGCGTCCCAGCGCTTGTTGTAGTTGGGGCCGCTGGCATAGGCGATTCCCCAGTAGGCCATCGCGCAATCGTGGTCGTGTTCGATCGCCTTGCGGAAACAGCGGATGGATTCATCGTGGTTGTAGCCGTAGCACCACAATAATCCGCGGTCGAACCAAAGCTGAGCCTGTGGCGAACGCGTCGTTACGGGGCGACTGTAGGTGCCCAAATCGTAATAGTCGTGCATCGGTTTACCCTCTCGATCAGAGCCTGGAACCTCGCAGAAAACGCCTCACGGCCTGACTTGCCGGAGACCGTCGATAGTTCGGGAGATCCAGCATACCCCGGCTGTTCCGGCCGGGCGGTGCAGCCGACGACAGGCTGGCGCCATGGAGTTTTTAGGACATTACTCACCAGCCCCCCTGTAGGAGCCAGCTTGCTGGCGATGGAGTGTCAGCTAAGGAAATGTCGACTGACACACCATCGCCAGCAAGCTGGCTCCTACAGGGGGATGCGGTACTGAGCAGGCTTGCGCCCAGACGCCCTTTCGCATCAATTGCAAACCATTGCCGGCGTCGATAGTCACCATCAACTCAATGAAGTTCTCTTAAAAATTGTGCGGCGTAACATCAGCTCCATACCAAACAACTACATCCCGGAGCACACCATCATGAAACGCCAACTCTTCCTCAGCATCGCTTTCTCGGTTTTTGCAGTTAACGCTTTTGCCGCTTCTTCTGCTCACCCGGTTGTCGCTGAAGGCGGCTCGGATCGTCTGATTGAAAGTCGTGTGGCCGAAGGTGGTTCTGATCGCCTGATCGAAAACCGCGTTGCCGAAGGTGGTTCCGACCGCCTGATCGAAAACCGCGTTGCCGAAGGTGGTTCCGACCGCCTGATCGAAAACCGCGTTGCCGAAGGTGGTTCCGACCGTCTGATCGAAAACCGCGTTGCCGAAGGTGGCTCCGACCGTCTGATCGAAAACCGCGTTGCCGAAGGTGGCTCCGACCGTCTGATCGAAAACCGCGTTGCCGAAGGTGGTTCCGATCGTCTGATCGAAAACCGCGTTGCCGAAGGTGGTTCCGACCGTCTGATCGAAAGCCGCGCCGTATGAATGAATAACCCTACCGCGGTACTCAAAAAGAAGCCCGGCCTGACCCGCCGGGCTTTTTCGTGCACAAATAAAATCAGCTCCCCCTTAATGCCACTGGCACACCTGTGATACATAGCTCCTGATTGCGAGTCCCGTATCCAATGAGGTTGCCCATGTTTTTCTCCCCACGCCTGCTGCTGACCTGCGCCCTGTCCGGTTTACTCGCTTGCGGCGCACAAGCCGGCACGCCCTCCCCGGCACCCGCCAGTTTGCAACCGCTGCTGGTGACGATAAACGAACGCCTGAACATTGCTGATCTGGTGGCGCTGACCAAATGGGACAGCCACAAACCGATCCAGGACAGCGCCCGGGAAGCACAAGTCATCGCCAATGCCAGGAATCAAGCGGTTACCCGCAAACTCGACCCGGACGAAATCGCCGAGTTGATCGCCGCACAGATCGAAGCCAACAAACTGGTGCAATACGGACTGCTCGCGCAATGGCAAGCGGCAGGCAACGCGCCTGATGTGCCGCGGCCGGACCTTGCCAATCAAATCCGGCCACAACTGGATGAGCTGCAAAACCGCCTGTTGCAGCACTACGCCGATTTCGCGCCCTATCGCAAAGACCCGAACTGCGCCCAGTGGCTGGCCAAAGAGCGGTCGGCGCTGATCAAGGATGGCCTGCATGGCCAGGCATTGATCCGCGCCACCGGGGACTTGTGCATCATCGGTCGATGAGTCACCTGCCGTCTGCCAGTGCACTCAAGGCTGGCGACTGCTGACACTCTGCGCGCCCTTCTCGAACATCGCTTCGAAACGGGGCTTGTTGGCGGCGTAATAAGCGGCGACGGCCTGGTCGGAAGAGCTTTGGCGCGCCTGCATCATCAACGCTTCGAGATCAGCCTGAGGGATCGAGTAGTGGGCGAAGAAGTACGCCACTTCCGGATACTCCTGGCTGAAGCCCTTGCGCGCCATGGCGTGAATCTGCTCGGCGCCGCCAAAGATCTTCTTGGGATCATCCAGATAGCGCAGCGGATATTTGGAGAACATCCAGTGCGGACTCCAGGCATTGACCAAGGACCATTTGCCGCGTTTGAGGTTACGGTCCAACTCGTTGAGCATGCCGGACTCCGATGAGGCCACCAGCTTGTAACCATCGAGCTTGTACTCCTCGATGGCCTTGACCGTGAGCTTGTACTGGCCGTTGCCGACCTCGGACGTGAGGATCTTGCCGTCGAGCTTTTCCCTGACCTGCGGTTTGTTCAGGTCCTCGACGCTCGCCACTTCGCTGATCGGCACCGAGGTCGGCACCGTCATACCAATACGTCCTTCATAGAGCACGCCGAGGTCTTCGAGCCGGTCCTTGTATTTGTCGTAGAACGCCTTGTGGGTACTCGGCAGCCAGACCATCGGGATGAGGTCGATATTGCCGTTGGCCAGGGCCTGGAACTGAATGCCGATGTCGGCCATCACCAGTTTCACCGGTTGTTTTAAATGTTCCTGCAACGCGGTGGTGGCGAGCTTGACGGTGATTTCGGTGTCGGACCAGTTGACCCAGCCAATGCGCACAGGTTGCTGTTCCGCCGCCTGAGTCAGCGCCGCGTGGGTTCCAAGCGCCAGTCCGAACAGGCAGGCACAGGCTGTTTTTCGATACGAATGAGCGTTCATCAGGCGTCTTCCTATTTTACGGTGATAGGCAGGTTGTCTTCGTTTGAACGGCCTTACGGTCGTGAACAGTGCAGTCTTCGCTGCTTCGAATTCGGGCAGCACAGCCCTTCTCCACCGAATCCCTCGCAATCCCTTTTCACATCGTGCCGGGCACGACTGTCGCTCCTCTGCACCCTTTCGAGCCTGATCTTATCGGCGACTTTTGTGTTGCGCAAGAAAAATGTACACGTGTGTCATGAGCAATTGACACCTATGTACATTTATCCTAATTTCAAGTCGCCGAGCCTGATGAAGCCCACTTTGGAGCGCACCACGATGTCCAGCGATCCCTTGCTGCAACCCTACAAGATCAAGCACCTGACCCTCAGAAACCGGATCATGACCACGGCGCACGAGCCGGCCTACCCTATCGACGGCATGCCCCAGGCGCTCTATCGCGCCTACCATGTCGAGCGCGCCAAGGCCGGGGTTGCCCTGACCATGACGGCGGGCTCGGCGGCGGTCTCCCGGGACAGCCCGCCAGTGTTCAACAACGTGCTGGCCTACAAGGACGAAGTGGTCGGATGGCTCAAGGACCTGACCGATGAATGCCACGAACATGGCGCCGCCGTCATGATCCAGTTGACCCACCTGGGCCGGCGCACTCGCTGGGACAAGGCCGACTGGTTGCCTGTGGTCTCGCCTTCGCACCGTCGCGAGGCGTCGCATCGCTCGTTCCCCAAGAAGATGGAAGACTGGGACATCGAGCGGATCATCAAGGACTACGTGGACGCGGCCGAACGCATGCAGGCCGCCGGCATGGACGGCCTGGAATTGCAGGCCTACGGGCATTTGATGGATCAGTTCTGGTCGCCGCTGACCAACGATCTCGACGGCCCTTATGGCGGCTCGCTGGAAAACCGCATGCGCTTTACCTTCGACATCCTGCGCGGGATTCGCCAGCGCGTCGGCGAAAACTTCCTGTTGGGCGTGCGCTACACCGGCGACGAAACGCTGCCGGGCGGCTTCAACGCCAGTGAAGGGATGCAGGTGTCGCACATGCTCAAGGACAGCGGGCTGATCGATTTCCTCAACGTGGTGCGCGGCCACATCGACACCGACGCGGGCCTGACTGATGTCATCCCGATCCAGGGCATGCGCAACTCACCGCACCTTGATTTCGCCGGTGAGATCCGCGCCTCGACGGGTTTCCCGACCTTCCACGCGGCGAAGATTCCCGACGTCGCCACGGCGCGCTACGCGATTGCCTCGGGCAAGGTCGACATGGTGGGCATGACCCGCGCGCACATGACCGATCCGCATATCGTGCGCAAGATCATCGAGAAGCGCGAGGAAGACATCCGCCCTTGCGTAGGCGCGAACTATTGCCTGGACCGGATCTATCAGGGCGGCGCCGCCTACTGCATACACAACGCGGCGACCGGTCGCGAAACCACCATGCCCCACGAGATTCCCAAGGCGGCGCACCAACGCAAAGTGTTGATCATCGGCACCGGCCCCGCCGGGCTGGAAGCAGCGCGTGTCGCGGGCGAACGCGGCCACGACGTCACCGTGCTGGAGGCAGCGGACCGGCCCGGCGGGCAGATCCGGCTGACGTCCCTGAACGAACGTCGCCGCGAAATGATCGGCATCATCGACTGGCGAATGGCGCAGTGCGAGCGCCTTGGTGTGAAGTTTCACTTCAACACCTGGGCGGAAGCCGACACCGTACTGGCCCACGAGCCGGACGTGGTCATCGTCGCGACCGGAGGCCTGCCTGACACCGAAGTACTTGCCCGAGGCAACGAACTGGTGGTGTCGACCTGGGACATTATTTCCGGCGACATCAAGCCTGGCCGCAACGTGCTGATTTTCGATGATGCCGGCGACCATGCCGCCTTGCAGGCTGCCGAAGTCATCGCACAAAGCGGCGCGACCGTGGAGATCGTCACGCCCGACCGTGCATTTGCGCCGGAAGTGATGGCGATGAACCTGGTGCCCTACATGCGCAGCCTGCAAGACCTCGACGTCACTTTTACCGTCACGTACCGCGTCGAGTCGGTGGAAAAGCGCGATGGCAAGCTGGTCGCGACCTTCGGCAGCGACTACGGCAAGGTCAACAAGCAGCGTGTCGTCGATCAGGTCGTGGTCAACCACGGCACGCTGCCGCTGGACGACCTGTATTTCGATCTTCGCCCTCACTCCAGCAATGGCGGCGCGGTGGAACAGCACGACCTGATTGCTGGTCACGCGCAACACATCGTCACCAACCCTCAAGGGCGTTTCCAGCTGTTCAGGATCGGTGACGCCGTGGCGGCCCGCAACACGCATGCGGCGATCTACGATGCCTTGCGGTTGGTGAAGGAAATCTGAACCTCGCCAAACATCAATCGAGGGAGCTTTTGCTCCCTCTTTTTTACATCCCGCGTCGGGCGACAGCCGCACCGGCCTGTACAGCCTGGCCAACGATGGTGTCGATATGTTGATCAGCCATCGACTGCAACGCCGCTGCCGTCACACCGCGATAAGCCATGAGGGCGTCGATCATTTGCAGGGGATCACGGCTGGCCAGTAACTGACCGCCACCCACCACCACGCCGTGCGCGGCACGTTGTGCGATCGCCTCGGGAATCCCCGCGACCACCGCCGATTCAACCAGCGCCCTGTAAAGCATGGCCGGGAAAGCAGGCCCGGTGCCGGACAGTGCACTGAGGTAATCGATGCAATCCTCATTGGGCACTTCGTCCGCCGAACCGACGCATTCAAAAAGTCGTTGTACCCACTCGCGGTCCTGTTCGCTCAACTCACCGGCGTTGTACCAAGGGGTGAATGACTGGCGGATTTCCACAGCTGCATTCGGCATCGCCCGCACCACGACTTGCGCACCGGTGGCGGCGCTGATGGTCGCCGCAGGAACACCGGCCATCAGTGAAATCACCCGTTTGCCCCGGGCGTCGATCTGCAGTTCACGAAATTGCTCCGGGCGGATCGACAGCACCACGACGTCGCTAAGCTCAACCAACGCCTGGTTATCCGCCAGCACCCGCACGTCTGGCCCGAACGTGCTGCTGCCGGAACGGTTCGAAATCAGCAGGCAATCGGCAGCGATGAAGCCGCTTTCCAGCACCGCGTCAGCGATTGAACGGCCCAACCAGCCGGTGCCGCCGATGATGCCCAGGGTTCTATTCGGCATCGGGCGTCGCCTCCTCGAAGGTGTCGACCAGCGACACGAAAACACCCGGCTCTTTTTCCGCGTAGCCGAACTTGCCAAAAAAACGGTCGAGCTCGCGACGCTTCGGTGCCTTGCCGGTAAACACCGTGACGTACTGCGGAATGCGCCGGAAACGCACGACGATGTCCTCAGTGGTTTTCATCGAGATGTAGCCGATCTGCGTCAGGTAGATCGTCCTGGCCCGTGCATCGGCGGCGTCGGTCTCGTAGCCGAACCGGCGAAACATGCCGGCCAGGGCATTGATCCGCGCCTCGTCAGCCGCGGCGATTTCGTCGGCCACCTCGGCGGACTGCAACGCCCAACTGCGCACGGCAAACTCGAACTGCGAGTCGAACAGCTCGGGGTTCACCCAGCATTCGAAAACGTTGAGGATGGCTTCGGAAATGCTTTCGGCGTAACTCTCGCACTGGCTGATCAGCCCGCCGGTGTTCTTGTCGCGCCAGCGGGTCAGGAGCGCCGCCAGCAGTTGCTCGCGATCCTCATAGAACCAATAGAAACTGGTGCGCGACAGGTTCAGCCGCTTGGCCAGCGGCATCACGCGCACCGCGTCCACGCCGGATTCCTTGAGGGCATCGTAGGCGGCGTCCAGCCAGCCATTGACCGAGCCGCGCCAGCCGGCGTCCTGTGCCTTGGTCCGTGTCTTTCCTGTCTGCGACATCCTCGGGTACCACCGTGTTCTGAAAATGTCGCTCCACTCTACGCTGCACGCCCTCGTGCGTACACAAAATGTACATCGACGTACATTTCAACGACGCATTTGATTACTGCGGCTGAAACGTCTGCAAGTACGCCAGCACATCCTCGATCTTCTCTGGATCGCTGAGCCCCCAGAAAATCATCCGGGTGCCGGGCACCACTTTCTTCGGCGCTTCGAGGTAAGCCGTCAGTGTCTCGCGCGTCCAGACAATGCCGGCGGATTTCATCGCGTCGGAGTACTGGTAGTCCGTCACGCTTCCCGAGGGACGGCCGAAAATGCCGTTGAGTTGCGGGCCGAAGCCGCCCCGCGCCGACTCGCCCACTTGATGGCAGCCGCCGCAGATCCGCGTGAACAGTTTCGCCCCGGCTTCAGCATCCCCCGCCGCTGCCGCCGGTGTGCAAAATGCCCCTGCGGTCAGTGAAAGGACGAAGGTGAGGGTTACAGCTTTCATCATGTTCGGTTCCAGTGAAGTCAATCGGCGCACCCGGTGCATTTTCGCGCCTACCTTACCCGATTACCGCCGCCCGACGTGCGCCGGTCGCTCAAGCGTCGGCCTGGGCGCGAATCTCCTAAAATGAATCGTGAGACTTGAACGGTTGCCAGCCCCTGGCAACACCGTCGTGAAAGGAGGTGTTCGAGATGCAACTCATCACGCAGAAAATCGATAAGCCGCAAGACACGAATTTCATCCTGGGCCAGACCCACTTCATCAAATCCGTCGAGGACATTCACGAAGCGTTGATCAACGCAGTGCCAGGCATCCGCTTCGGCGTGGCTTTTTGCGAAGCCTCGGGCAAATGCATGGTGCGCTGGTCCGGCACCGATCCCGCCATGATCAAACTGGCCCAGAGCAATGCCCAAGCCATCGGCGCCGGGCACAGCTTCATCATCTTCCTGGGTGACGGCTTCTACCCGCTGAACATATTGAACACGGTCAAGACGGTTCCAGAGGTGTGCCGGATCTTTTGCGCAACCGCCAACCCCACTGAAGTGGTGCTCGCCGAGACAGCACAGGGACGCGCGATTCTGGGTGTGGTGGATGGCTTCTGCGCCAAGGAAATTGAAGGCGACGAAGACATTCTGTGGCGCAAAAACCTGTTGCGGCAGATTGGCTACAAGCTGTGAATTTAGCGGCTCATAAGGACTTGCAGTTTTCAACAGTAGGCTAAGCTTGGATCAGCTTATTGCTCACGATGCTCGATTCTGCAGGGTTTTGGTTGTTCTGGAGAGCGTCTGCAACAGCTATCTCAGACAGGCCCAACCCTTTCACGCAGGATTGACGTGATGACCGAGCCCCTCCTCAGCTTTGATGCACTCAAGCGCGCGGCTGCCGCTGGCGAAATCGACACCGTATTGGTCTGCATGGTCGACATGCAGGGACGCCTGGTCGGCAAGCGCTTCCAGGTCGAGTTTTTTATCGACAGCGGCCACGAAGAAACCCACTGCTGCAATTACCTGCTGGCCGACGACATCGACATGGAACCGGTGCCGGGTTACGCCGCAGCCAGTTGGAGCAAAGGCTATGGCGACTTCGTGCTCAAACCGGACATGTCCACGCTGCGGCGCGTGCCCTGGCTGGAATGCACGGCGCTGGTGCTCTGCGATGTACTCGATCATCACCATCGAAAGGACTTGCCCCACAGCCCGCGGGCGATTCTGAAAAAACAGGTCGAGCGCCTGCGTGAACGGGGCTACACCGGCATGTTCGCTTCTGAGCTTGAGTTCTACCTGTTCGATGAGAGCTACGAGGCGATCCACCAGCGCAACTATCACCAACCGAAAACCGCCGGGCATTACATCGAGGATTACAACATCCTCCAGACCACCCGCGAGGAACCGGTGCTGCGGGCGATTCGCAAGCATCTGCAAGCGTCGGGCATTCCCGTGGAAAACTCCAAGGGCGAATGGGGCCCCGGCCAGGAAGAAATCAACATTCGTTACGCCGATGCCATGACCATGGCCGACCACCACGTCATCATCAAGCATGCCTGCAAAGAGATCGCGCAGCTGCAAGGCAAGGCGATCACGTTCATGGCCAAGTGGCGTTATGACGCCGCCGGGTCCAGCAGCCATATCCATAATTCGCTGTGGGACAAGAACGCCAAGAAGCCGTTGTTCTTCGACGCCAAAGCCGAGTTCGGCATGTCGAAACTGATGCGCGCCTGGGTCGCCGGGCAGCTGAAGTACGCCAACGACATCACCTGTTTTCTGGCGCCCTACATCAATTCGTACAAGCGCTTCCAGGCCGGCACTTTCGCGCCGACGCGGGCGGTCTGGAGCCGCGACAATCGCACCGCCGGCTTTCGTTTGTGTGCCGAAGGCAGCAAATCCATCCGCATCGAATGCCGCATCGGCGGCGCCGACCTCAACCCTTATCTGGCCTTCGCCGCGCTGATCGCGGCGGGCCTGGCCGGGATCGACGAGAAGCTCGAACTCGCCGCGCCGTTCGAGGGCGATGCCTACCTCGATGAGCATTTGCCGGAAGTCTCGAAAACCCTGCGCGATGCCTGCTCCGCCCTCAAGGGGTCGAGCATGTTGCGTGAGGCGTTCGGCGATGAAGTGGTCGATCACTACGTGCACACCGCCGAGTGGGAGCAGAAAGAGTACGACCGGCGGATCACCGACTGGGAACTGCAGCGCGGCTTCGAGCGCTATTGAGCACACCATGACTGCGAAGATTCAGCTTATTTCTCCGGTCGATGGCCGGGTGTACGTCGAGCGCCAACAAATAGATACCGCCCGGCTCCTTCAGGCGCTTGAGGCGGCTGCAACGGCCCAGGCGCAATGGAAGCGCCGACCACTGAGCGAGCGTGCAGCTTTTTGCAGTGCCGCTGTGGACGCGATGCTCGCCATGAAAGATGAAATCGTGCCGGAGCTGGCCTGGCAAATGGGTCGACCGGTGCGTTATGGCGCTGGCGAACTGCGCGGTTTCGAAGAGCGGGCCCGGCACATGATCGCTATTGCGCCCGAAGCGCTTGCAGCCGTTGAGCCCGCACCGGTCGCGGGTTTTCGGCGTTACATCAAGCGCGAGCCGCTAGGTACGGTGCTCGTGATCGCCCCGTGGAACTACCCCTACCTGACCGCCGTCAACACGATTATTCCGGCGTTGATGGCGGGCAACAGCGTGATCCTCAAACACGCCTCGCAAACCTTGCTGGTCGGCGAGCGTTTCGCTGAAGCTTTTCGCCGAGCCAATCTGCCTGAAGGGTTGTTCCAGAACCTGCTGCTCAGTCATGCCAGTACCGCAGTAGCCATCGTCACCGGCGATGTACAACAGGTGAACTTCACGGGTTCGGTGGACGCTGGCCTGCAAGTCCAACAAGCCGCCATCACGGATTTCATCGGCATGGGCCTGGAGCTCGGCGGCAAAGACCCCGCCTACGTTCGCGCCGACGCCAATCTCGAACACGCCGTGGAAAACCTGGTGGACGGCAGCTTCTTCAACTCCGGGCAAAGCTGCTGTGCGGTCGAGCGCATCTATGTGGACCAGAAAATCTATCCCGCCTTCGTCGAGCGCTTCGCCGATTTGACTCGCCAGTATGTGTTGGGCAACCCGCTGGACGAAGCCACCACGCTGGGTCCGATGGTCTCGCCGGCCGCCGCAGATTTTGTTCGCGGACAGATTGCCGACGCGCTGGCCGAGGGCGCCAAGGCACTGATCGATCCGACGGCGTTTCCCGCCGACGCACCGGGCAGCGCCTATATGGCGCCGCAGGTACTGGTGGACGTCACTCATGAAATGTCGGTGATGCGCGACGAAAGCTTCGGCCCTGTGGTCGGCATCATGCCGGTGACTGGCGACGAAGAAGCCATCGCCTTGATGAACGACAGTGAGTTCGGACTCAGCGCGTCGATCTGGACCGAAGACCTCGCCGCCGCCGAACGCCTCGGCAACGAGATCGCCACCGGCACCGTGTTCATGAACCGCTGCGATTACCTCGACCCGGCGCTGGCCTGGACCGGGGTCAAGAACAGCGGACGCGGCGTCACCCTGTCGCGCCTGGGCTACGAGCACCTGACCCGCGCCAAATCCTTTCATCTGCGCCACGAGGTGTAGGCCATGAACCTGACTGGAAACTGGAACTACCCCACCAGCATTCGCTTCGGTGTCGGGCGCATCGCCGAGCTGGCCGAGATCTGCCGCAGCCAGGGTATCCAACGCCCGTTGCTGGTCACCGACAGCGGCCTGGGGCGTGCGGCGATCACCACGGCGGCGGTGGATGCGTTGCGCGCCGCCGGCCTTGGCGTCGCGCTGTTTTGTGACCTCAAGCCCAATCCGGTCGAGGCCAACCTGGCCGGAGGGCTCGAAGCCTGGCGCACCGGCCAGCACGATGGCGTGGTTGCCTTCGGCGGTGGCAGCGGCCTGGACATGGGCAAGCTCATCGCGTTCATGAGCGGTCAGACCCGACCGGTGTGGGATTTTGAAGACATCGGCGACTACTGGACCCGAGCCGACGACAGCCACATCGCCCCGGTGATTGCCGTGCCGACCACAGCGGGAACCGGTTCCGAAGTCGGCCGTGCGGCGGTGATCATCGACGAGCGCACGCACACCAAACGCATCATCTTCCACCCGAAAATGATGCCGCGCGTGGTCATCAGCGATCCGGCACTCACCGTGGGCATGCCGGCAAAAGTCACCGCCGGCACCGGCATGGATGCGTTCGCCCATTGCCTGGAGGCGTATTGCGCTCCCGGTTTTCACCCGCTGGCCGACGGCATTGCGGTGGAAGGCATGCGCCTGGTGGCCAACGCGCTGGTGCGCGCCGTCCATACACCTTCGGACCTCGAAGCGCGCGCTCACATGCTCGCCGCCGCCGCGATGGGCGCCACCGCGTTCCAGAAAGGCCTCGGTGGAATGCACGCGCTCTCGCATCCGGTGGGCGCGCTGTACGACACCCATCACGGCATGACCAATGCCACGTTCATGCCGTATGTGTTGCAGTTCAATCGCCCGGCCATCGAGGAACGCATCATCCGCCTCGCGGCTTATCTGCGCCTGCCCTCCCCCGGCTTCGACAGTTTTCTGGCCTTCGTGCTCAAGCTGCGCAAAGACATCGGCGTGCCGCACACGCTGGTTGAGTTGGGCGTGGATGACCGGCAGGCCGACCTGATCGCGGACATGGCGATTGTCGATCCCTCGGCCAGCGGCAATCCCCTGCCATTGACCAAGCTCGGTGTGGCCAGCATTTTCGACGCGGCTTATCACGGCCGCGTTTAGATCCAGAGCAGTATCGGTTGGAAAAAGGAGCAGTACGACAAGGTGTTGAAGGCCAGCCCATTGCGCACACGCCAATGGATTGAATCAAAACCTGATGGGGTACACAGCATGAACCCAGCAAGCCAGCCCGGCACCGACGCGCACGACGAGGACGTCAAGGTGCTGCACAGCATGGGCTACGCCCAGCAACTCTCGCGACGAATGGGTGTTTTCTCCAACTTCGCGATTTCCTTTTCGATCATCTGCATCCTTTCAGGCGGCATCAACTCACTGGCCCAGGGCACCTCGGGCGCAGGGGGTGCGGCGATTGGCATCGGCTGGCCCATCGGTTGCCTGATCTCCGGGGTTTTCGCGCTGGCCATGGCACAGATTTCTTCGGCCTACCCCACCGCAGGCGGTCTCTATCACTGGGGCTCGATTCTCGGGAATCGCTTCACCGGCTGGCTGACGGCCTGGTTCAATCTGCTGGGACTGGTCACGGTGCTCGGCGCGATCAACGTCGGCACCTATTACTTCTTTTTCGGGGCGTTCGGACCGGCGCTGGGAATGGAAGACACCACCACGGTGAGGGTGATTTTCCTGGCGATCCTGACCGGCATCCAGGCCTTGTGCAACCATCTGGGCATCGGCCTGACCGCGAAACTCACCGACTTCTCGGGCTACCTGATTTTCGCCACGGCGCTCGCGCTGACCATCGTCTGCCTGATTTCCGCACCCAGCTATGAGTTCGCCCGATTGTGGACTTTCGGCAACTATTCCGGTGAAGCCGGCGGCAGTGTCTGGCCACAGGTGTCGAACAGCTGGGTGTTCATGCTCGGCCTGCTGCTGCCTATCTACACCATCACCGGTTATGACGCGTCGGCGCACACCTCCGAAGAGACTCGTAATGCCGCGATGTCGGTGCCGCGCGGCATGGTCATGTCGGTGGTCTGGTCGTTGCTATTCGGTTGGGTGATGCTCTGTTCGTTCGTGCTGATGCTGCCGAACATGGACGAAGCGGCGAAACAAGGCTGGAACGTGTTCTTCTGGGGCATGAACGCCCAGGTGAGCCCTAACGTGAAATTCGCGCTGTACGTGGCGATTTTCATCTCGCAGTTTCTCTGCGGGCTGGCGACCGTGACTTCGGTGTCACGCATGATCTTCGCGTTCTCCCGCGACGGTGGCCTGCCCTGCTCGAAAGCACTGGCCTCGGTCTCGCCGAAATATCGCAGCCCGGTGGCAGCCATCTGGACCGGCGCAACCCTGGCGGTCTTGTTCGACTGGGGCTCGTCGGTGATCTCGATCGGGGCAACGCCGGTCTACACCATCGTGGTCTCCTGCACGGTGATCTTCCTGTTTTTCTCTTTCATCATTCCCATCGTGCTGGGCCTGTTCGCCTACGGAACCTCGAAGTGGCCAACCATGGGGCCGTGGAACATGGGGCACGCTTTTTACTCCTTGTTCGCCGTGCTCTCGGTGCTCTCGATGGTGGTGATCTTCGTCATCGGCATCCAGCCACCGAACGATTGGGCGCTGTACATCACCATCGGCTTCCTGGTGCTGACGGCCATCGTCTGGTTCGGTTTTGAAGCGCGGCGCTTTCAGGGGCCGCCGATGGGCGACCTGATCATCAAGCGTCAGGCAGAAATTGCGGCGGCGGAGGCTGCGTTGAACAAGCAGGCGTGAAGGCTTTACCCGTAGGAGCGAGCAAGCTCGCTCCTACGGTCACTGTCGATTTGTATCAGTGTGTATTTTTGCGCGGTGATCTTACACGGCGATACACAAGCGCCGGTTCAGGACACATCCGCATTACATGGAAGTGGAAAAGTGGGCCACATCGGAAATTCAGATGTTTTCCGATGAACAGCGATTTAGAAGCGCCCACCAACCTCAGCAGGAACCGCCATGATCAATCAAATCGACACCGTGCTTTACACCGGCAAGACCCACACAACCGGAGGCCGCAATGGCGAATCACGAAGCGACGATGGCCGCCTGGACGTCAAGCTTAGCGCCATAGGTTCTTCCGGCAGCGGCACCAACCCTGAACAACTGCTGGGCGCTGGTTGGTCGGCCTGCTTCATCGGCGCCATGGGCAAGGCAGCCATCGCGTTGAACGTGACCTTGCCGACTGACGTGTCTGTCGATACCGAAATAGACCTGGGCAAAACCGAAAACGCCTTTTTCCTGCAGGCGCGCCTCAACGTCAGCCTTCCCGGTCTGGACCCGGCGGTTGCACGGTCGGTGGTGGATGCCGCGCACCAGACCTGCCCGTATTCGAAGGCGACCCGTGGCAACATCGATGTCGTGATCAACCTGATCTAACCGGGACGACAAGCACGGCCTGCCCTTGCGGCAGGCTGCGCTGGCGATCGCTTACTGAACGTTTTTCAGCTTGATCACATCACCGGAAACCTTGGTGGTGTAACCGCTCAGGACCCAGGCCCAGAACCAGTTTTCCTGCACTTGAGTGTTGATCAGTGCATCGCCGCCCTTGGCCTTGATCGCTGCGTCTTGCGCGCGAACAAAACGGCTGTTCTGGCGAATCGGGATGACGCCGAACAGCATCAGGCCCGTGGCGCTCGCTTCACTGTGGCCAACCACCGTGTATTGGCTTGCATCGTATTGCTGAGTCTTCATCGGGGCGCCGGTGCAACCCGCCAGAACCAGGCCGAACAGGGTAACGGAAACAACTTTGCTGAGGTGATTCACTGAATGACTCCTTGGGTAAACGCCCGGGATCCGTCTCTCGGGCGGCGCACACTCTACCGGAAATGATGGCCAATTAGTATCAATTCGCCCACCTCGGCAAGCCTGGCGCCTGCGATCGTGGGGTGTCCGGGATGATGGATTCACCCCAAACCCGTAGGAGCCCGGCTTGCCGGCGATGGCGATTTCATGGACGCCTTCGCCGGCAAGCCTGGCTCCTACGGATCGCGGGGATGTCCGGGATTGGGGGTTCACCCAAAACCTGTAGGAGCCCGGCTTGCCGGCGATGGCGATTTTACGGACGCCATCGCCAGCAAGCCGGCTCCTACGGATTGGGGGATGTCCGGGATTGGGGACTCACACAAAACCTGTAGGAGCCCGGCTTGCCGGCGATGGCGATTTCACGGGCGCCTTCGCCGGCAAGCCTGGCTCCTACGGATCGTGGGGTTGCCCGGGATTGGGGGCTCACACAAAACCTGTAGGAGCCGGCTTGCCGGCGATGGCGATTTCATGGACGCCATCGCCAGCAAGCCGGCTCCTACGGATTGGGGGATGTCCAGGATTGGGGGCACACACAAAACCTGTAGGAGCCTGGCTTGCTGGCGATGGCGATTTTACGGACGCCTTCGCCGGCAAGCCGGCTCCTACGGATTGGGGGATGTCCGAGATTGGGGGTTCACCCAAAACCTGTAGGAGCCGGCTTGCTGGCGATGGCGATTTCACGAACGCCTTCGCCGGCAAGCCGGCTCCTACGGATTGGGGGGATGTTCGGGATTGGGGGTTCACGCCAAACCTGTAGGAGCCCGGCTTGCTGGCGATGGCGATTTCACGGACGCCTTCGCCGGCAAGCCTGGCTCCTACGGATCGTGGGGTGTCCGGGATCGGTAAATCAGGCAAACCGCTTCAACGAAAACGCCGACAGGTCCAGGTCACTGCTGCCACGCACGCACCACTGCGCAACCGCCTCGCCCAACGCTGCGGAATGTTTGAAACCATGTCCCGAGCAGGCCGACACCACCAGGGTGTTTTTCAGTGACGGATGCTCGTCGATGATGAAGTGCGAATCCGGCGTGACGGTGTACGCGCACACCGCCGACTTGACCACGCGCGATGTCACGCCTGCGATCCGGCCGCGCACCTGACGTTCGAACATGGCGTGTTCTTCAGCGGCGCTGACGGTGCGGTCCAGCGTGTCTGGCGAAGAGTCTTCAGTGTATTGCTCCGTCGCGACTTTCACGCTGCCCTCGCCCGGTAACGGCGGGAAACCGTAAAAGGACTGCGCCGGACCGTGGCTGAAGATGAACGTCGGTGACACCTCGGCGAACCGCGCGTGCTCCTCCTGTTCAAACCAGAACAGTTTCTGCCGACACACCCGCAACAAGCGGTCAAACGGCTGTCCCAACAAGTCCCGGGACCACATGCCGGCACTGACCACGACTTTGTCGGCGCGGATCGTGCGCTGATCAGTGGTGAGGGTGACGCCCTGCTCGTCCGAGCGGATGTGCGTGACGGTTTCGCCCTTGAACAACGTGGCGCCGTGTTCCTCGGCGAGCTGCAATTGCACCGCGATGCAGCGTTCCGGCCGGACGTAACCGCCACTCGGTTCGAAGTAGCCGACGGCAGTGTCCAGCACCTGGGAAAACTGCGGGAATCGCTGGCGAATCTGTTCGGCGGACAACACGTCATGCTCGATGCCGTAGGTGTTCGCCAGTTGAAGGGTGCGGTTCGTGAAGTCGTTGGCATCATTGGCGTCATAGCCGGGGCTGGAGGTCATCACCAGCACGCCGCACTGCTCGAACAGCGACTCGCCGGACAGTGCTTCGAGTTCACGCCAGATCCGCTGCGAGTTGCGGACAATGGGCACGTACGCCGCACCTTCGCCGACCGAAAGCCGGGTGATGCGCGTGTCCCCATGGCTGGAGCCCTGGGTGTGGGGAGGATGGTGGCGGTCGACGCCGATGACCCTGACCCCGGATTTCGCCAGTTGATACACCGTCGCGGCGCCCATCGCGCCGAGTCCGAGCACTGCTACTTCACACCGATGTTCCATATCGTCACCGTCCCGAAAAGGACCATTTGAGTCTGAAAGCCGCTGAAAACTCAAGAACGAAAACAGGGCACTATCAAGCGAAGTGTCGGGGAGAAATCAGCCGGCCTGAGCCTGCCGATTCAGGATTCAGGATCCAGGATTCATGTGAAATCCGACAACAGTGTTTGTCCGGTCGACCAATATATGGCCAAGCCATAAACACCTAGCATCGACTCAACCCAGCGAGCCATTGAAGTTGTCAGCAACTTGCTCGCCAGGCAACAACCCCGAAATAGTCGATGCCAAGGTGAATACCATGAACGTTTTAAAAGCTGCGCTGTTCCTTGCTCTTGGAAGTTTAACCGCACAGGCCTTTGCAGACGAAAGCCATGCCAATGCAGAAGCCGGCCAGGTACCCGTTGAAAATTACACCTACGGAATGAAGCTCGATATTCAGAAGATCATTACGGTGTCAGACATCGCGAACGAATGCGCACCGGTGCCGGCCCAAATGACGTATGAAGACTCTCACGGTCAACGGCATATCCTGCAATATCAAGTCATGGGCACAGGCTGCTCGAACGGTTGAGTAGCGTGCGGACGATGGAGGGTCGACACTCCATGCCTGCCGCGCCTGTTAGGGTTTTGCTGGCGAACCGACAATGTCCTCATCGGAGGCCAACAGACCCGGAATGTAGTCTTTCAGAAACTCCACCCATGTCTTGATCTTCGCATCCACGAACTTTCGTGACGGGTAGATGGCAAACAAGTTGAATTCCTCGAAATGATAATCCGGCAACACGCGTACTAACGTGCCCGCTCTCAGTCCGTCCACGGCAGACGCAATGGGTTGAATACCGATGCCCATTCCATTCTTGATCGCGACCGTCATCGCATCGGCGGTGTTGACGTGGAAGGGAGAGACCGGAATGTTCACCGTCTCCACGCCGTCCGGCCCCTCGAATGCCCAGTTTTCAACCGGCATGACCGTATTCACAATCCGCAGACAATCATGTGTGCCAAGCGCCCCTGGAGAATCAGGGTGCCCGCGTTTCTTCAAGTACGCCGGCGAAGCGCAGAGGATGCTGTAAGTGATGCCCAGCCTTTGCGCGACAAACCCGGAATCGGGCAGGTCCCGCGCTAACACGATCGACATGTCATACCCCTCCTCCAGCAAATCGGGCAGCCGATTGGTCAGGGTCAGATCAAACATCACCGAGGGGTGAGTCTCTCGGTACCTGGCAATCGCATCGATCACGTAATGGTTGCCGATGGCCGACATCGCGTGAATCTTCAGCCGGCCCACCGGCGTGATGTGAGCGGTTCCTGCCTCCTCATCGGCTTCACGCACCTCTTCAAGAATTTTCTCGCAGCGCTGCAAGTAGCGCACACCGGCTTCGGTCAATGCCAGGCGTCGAGTGGTGCGGTTGATCAGGCGTGTTTGCAGCCGGGCCTCCAGACTGGTCACCGCTTTGGAAACGTTAGTCGTGGTGGTGTCCAGCATCTGCGCCGCCGCCGTAAAACTGCCGGTTTGGGCGACAGCCACGAAAAAACGCATGGTCTGGAAAATGTCCATCGCTAGGCCTCAAGGGTCTGGATAAAAAAGGGCGACCTTACAGAAAGTCGCCCCTCTCGAATCGGATTACTTCTTGCGCGCAATAAACCCGGGAACACCGGTTTCCACCACCGAGTTGAACCGTACCCGAGTGGTGATCTCTTCCTTGATTTCAAGCATCGCCCGGTGTGGCAGCGTGGACAGATCGAAGTTTTCCCGGATGTGGCTCGGTGTCGCCGACGTGGTCAGAAACGCCACGCCCCGCTGCACCGACCAGGCCAGCGCCACTTGCGCCGGGGTCTTCCGCACGCGCCGGGCGATCCCGGTAATCACCGAATCTTCCAGCACATTGGGCTCCATGCCGTGGCCGAGTGGTGCAAACGCCAGGACGATAATTCCATGTTGCTGACAAAACTCAAGCAGTTCCCATTCCGGCAAATAAGGATGGGACTCGACCTGCACGACGGCGGGTTTGATCCGCGCCTCGGCGACAATCGCCTGCAACGCCGGCAACGTAATATCCGACAAGCCGATGGACTTGCACCGACCTTCATCCACCAGACGCTCAAGTGCCCTCCATGTCTCGATCAACGTGACCCCTGAATCGTAGATGACGTTGCCTTGCTCGTCCCTCGGGTCCTGGTTTTCACCGGGTTGAAAGGCAAACGGCGTATGGATCAGGTAGCAGTCGATGTAGTCCACTTGCAGCCGTCGGCAACTGGCCTCGAACGCCGGTTGAACCCACTCGGGGCGATGGTTGGTGTTCCACAGCTTGGTGGTGATGAACAGCTCTTCGCGGCGGATTGTTCCGCTCGCCATCACCTCTTGCAGGGCAATGCCGACCTGTTCTTCATTTCGATAACGTTCTGCACAATCGAAATGACGAAAGCCCGCGTGCAGAGCCTCCTTGACCGCTTGCGTGGTGACCGCAAGATCTCGAAACAGCGTGCCGAACCCAACCGCCGGCATTTCACCCGCGCCATGGTTGAGCGCAAAACGCTGATCGCGAAGTGCATCGTGAAAGGCTTCGTAAGGCATCTCTTTACTCCAATTGTCGGGGCCGCAGCCGCTATTGATACGCAGGGTTCTGTGCTTCGCGTGTGGCCACCCGTTGCTCGAATGCGCCAACGGAATTACCGCCGAGCGCGACGTACAGGCGCACCGTGTCGAGGTATTGCGCCGTCCTGATCCGGATTCGGCCCAGCAACGCCTGCTGATAAGCGCGCTCCGCTTCCAGCACCTGGAGAATGCTGTTTTCGCCTTGCGCATAGGCTTGCTGGTTCAAGCGCAAACTGGTTTCGGCCGCGCGCAATGCGTCTTCCTGGGCGAGGTTTTCCTCAGCGTCATGGTTGATGGCTTGCAACGTGTCGGCGACCTGGCCGAACGAACTGATCACGGTTTGCTGGTAACCGGCGAGCGTCGCGTTGTAGCCGTCGATGGCAGCCTGACGTTCAGCCTTGAGCGTTCCGCCATCAAAGATCGGCCCCGCCAGCCCTGCCGCAAAGCCCCAGAGTGCGGCGCCGCCATTGCCCGAAGCGGCCTGTGCCAGCGACGCGGACAACGTGACATGGGGATAGAGGTTCGCGGTCGCGACGCCGACGGCAGCGCTGGCCATGTGCAGTTCTGCTTCTGCCTGGCGCACATCCGGCCGGTCGTGGGCCATTTCAGAAGGCAAGCTGACAGGCACATTGGCCGGCAATACAAACTCGGCCAGGTCGAAGTCCGGCGCGATCCAGTCGCCCGGGCCTTTGCCCGTCAGAATCGAGAGTGCGTGGCGAGCCGAGTCGCGCTGCTGAGCCAGAGGCGGCAACAACGTGCGGTCCTGAGCAAGCCGGGTCTCGGCCAGCGAAACATCGATCTGCGTGGTGCTGCCATTGGCGTGGGCCATGCGCACGAGGTCGAGGTTTTTCGCGTCGTTGGCCAGCAGTTTCTCGACGGCTTGCATCTGCGCATTCGCAGACGCCACCAGCAACGCCTGACTGGCGACGTTACCGGTCAGGGTCAGGTACGCCGCTTCGTAGCGATGTTTTTGCAGATCGGCAAACGCTTCCTGTTGTTCCACCAAGCGCTTGTTGCCGCCGAACGCGTCCAGGTCAAAACCGACCCGTGGCCCGATTGCATAGAAGTTGGAGACGGCCGGCTCTTTGGCGTTATGAACCCGTTGACGGCCCGCCTGGGCGCCAAAATCGACTTGCGGGTACAACGCACCTTCCGCCGCCGTCACCGAGGACGCCGCCTGGCGAAGGGTTGCATCCGCCGCCACCAGTTCAAGATTGCCCGCAATGGCCCGACGTACCACCGTGTCGAGCTTCTGCGAACGGAACGCCGTCCACCAGTCACCGCGGACCTTCTGGCCCAGATCAATCTGCTTGTTGCCACGCTGACCAAGACGCTGTTCGGCCTGTTGATCGTAGTGCTGCGACTGGCTCGGCGCAGGCATCTGGTAGTCGGGGCCGACGGTACAGGCGGTCAGGAACACCAGCACTGCCGCCGCGCCGAACGTGGTTTTGAACGTCTGTCTGTTGATTGCGAGCGCATGGGATTTCATTTGGCACACTCCACGAAAACTAGTTGGCCGCAGCCGGCTTGCGAAGGAAGACCACCAGTGGACTCACCACCAGCATCACCACCAGCAAAATCTTGAATTGACCGATCAGCGCGATAAAAGCCGCCTGGCCCGTGATCATTTCGTTGAGCCCTTCCAGGGCTTGCAGGGACGTCGGCACGGAAAGCGCAGCGGCGCGATAAGGCGTCAGGTTGCTGACCAGCGCCGTGTGCATCGCTTGCGTGTTGTTGAAGAAAAACAACTGCACAATCGCAACGCCCAAGGTGCTGCCGTACACCCGTGACAGGTTGAACAAACCGGTGCCTTCGGGGCGCAACGCGGGGTCGAGCGTGCTGAACGCAACCTTGGTCAGCGACGGCATCAACACGCCGATGCCAATGCCCTGAACCGCACCGGCCACCGCCACCGGCCACTCGTCCATCAACGGCGAATAACCGAGCATCAGCCAGTTGGCATAGACCACCAGGGTGACGCCTGCCGCCACGAACCCGCGGCGGTCGAAGCGCTCGGGAACACGCCCCATCAGCAGGAACGCGCCGACCAGTCCGACGCCACGCGGGATCGTCAGGAACCCCGTGGTGTCCGGCGGGTAGCCGAGAATCTCGTCGAGCATCGGCGAGGTCAGCGCCATGGTCGACAACAGCACGAAACCCACGGCGAAAAAGATGATCGTCGACAGCACAAAATTGCGGTCGTCGAACAAACGCTTGTTGAGAAAATGCACCTTCGCCGTCAGCACATGCACCGCAAACAGATAGAACCCCAGTGCACTGCCCAGCGCTTCGAGGCAGATCTCGGTCGAGGCAAACCAGTCCAGGCGTTCACCACGGTCGAGCAGCATTTGCAGGCTGATCAAACCCAGCGTGAAAGTGCCAAAGCCAAAGAAGTCGAATGACGGCCGCTGCTCGGCCTTCTTCTCCTTCAGCAAAAGCGCCATCACCAGGAAGATGTAGGCCGTCAACGGCAGGCTGATGTAGAAGATTGGCCGCCAGTCGAAGTGTTCGCCGACCCAGCCACCAATGCTCGGCCCGCTGACGATGCCGAACAGCACGATGGCGGTCCACGTCGCGCCAAACTTCGCACGCTTCTCGAGGGCCAGGGTCTCCATTGAAATCGCCATCGACAACGGCGCAAGCACGCCACTCGCGAGCCCCTGGATGATCCGCGCGCCGACGAATTCCAGCGGCGTCGTGGCCAGCGTCGCAAGCAGCAAGCCAAGGGCAAAAAAGGCAAGCGCGGTCTGATAAACGAGCTTCAAGCCATAACGCCCGGCGAGCCATTGCGCGACCGGCAGGGTGATGGCGCTCGCGGCGAGGTACGAGGTGAAGATCCAGCCCGCCTGATCGTCGGTCATCGACAGGCTGCCCTGAATCAACCTGAGTACCGCGTTCGGAACAGGCAGGTTCGCCGACTGCATGTACGTCGCCAGCAGCGCCGCGAACCTCAGCGCATGCGCACCCTCTCCCGCCGGGTGTCCACTCTGTTGGCTGTTCATCAGGCGCCACCCGCAGTCAACAATGCTTTGAGCGGATGCCACCACGGCGTGCGATAACCGGTATCGACCTTGACCGTGGCGCTGGTGCCCGAGAACAGCGCCAGGGCAGGATCCGCCTCATCGAGTTCGAGGCGCACCGGAACGCGCTGCACCACCTTGACCCAGTTGCCGGTCGCGTTCTCTGGCGGCAGCAGGGCGAAGTCCGAGCCGGCCCCCGGGCTCATGCTGGTAACGTGGGCCTTGAACACGTGATCGGGATAGGTATCGATGCTGATGGTCGCTGCCTGCCCGGGGCGCATATGGGTGACCTGCGTCTCGCGGAAGTTGGCCTCGACCCAGATCTCACGATCGGACAGCAGCGCAAACGCCGGCGCGCCGTTGTTGACGAAGTTGCCCACCTGCAGATCGTCGACCTTGGCGACAATGCCATCGTCCGGCGCGTACACCGTCGCATACCCGAGGTAAAGCTGCGCCTCGTCCAGTTGAGCCCTGGCCTCGCGCACCGTCGGGTGACTGTCCGCGTCGATGTTCGGGTTGCCGCTGAGCGCGACGACGGTGCTGGCGATCTGTTGTTCGATCGACGCAATGCGCTGCCGTGCCACTTTCAGGTCGGTGTCCGCCCGCTCGTAAACGGCCCGCGAGACAAACTCGGAGGCGACCAGCGCTTTCTTGCGGGCAAACTCTTTCTGGTCGAAATCCGCCGACTCTCTGGCGGACTGCAACTCGGCCTGCTGCTGCCGGTAACTGGCCTTGAGCCCATCGATACGCAGCCGCGCGACGCTCAACTGTGCTTCTGCACGGTTGACCGCGATCTGAAACGGCTCCGGGTTAATGCGAAACAGCACCTGGCCTTTGCGCACAAGCTGATTGTCCTGAACCGCAATCTCGACGACCTGTCCGGAAACACGTGCATTGATCGAGGCCTTGGCCACCCGGGCGTAGGCGTTGTCGGTCGAAACAAAGGGCTCGCCCGCCTGATAGCGTGCGTAGCCAAACGCGGCGAAAAGCAGCGGCACACCGACCATCAGCAGGGGCCGCATTTTCGCTTTGAACGGTTTCTTCACGGGCGCGTCAGCCGGGTTCGGACCGGGATGCCCGAGGGTCTGTGTCGCTGAGAGATCGAACTGTTTAGTCATGATCGAATACACCTTTAACCGGGAAATCGGGCTAACACCCACTGGAACAGCGCCTTACCGTGTGCGGTCGGGAGGATCGCTCCGCCGCACCTGTTTCGTAGCCGCAATACCCCGATCGAGCTCCGCTACAACAAACCCGCAAGCAAGGAATTTCTGGTTCCTTAATTTTGTGCGATGGTGTAAGAATATAGCCGCGCCACCCCCAGACTCAAGGATTTTGTACGACATGGCACAAAATAAAACTACCGAGGGCAAAGGACGCGGCCGTCCTCGCGCCTATGACCCGCAGACCGCCTTGCAACAAGCGCTTGGTGTGTTTTGGAACACTGGCTATTCCGGTGCGTCTCTGGACAGCATCGCCAGCGCAGCCGGGATGAACCGGCCGAGCCTGTACGCCGCATTCGGTGACAAGCACGCGCTCTATATCAAAGCGCTTGAGCAGTATTGGGAGTTCGCCGCCGCTGCCATGCACGAGGCGCTGACGAGCGAAGAGCTGACGTTGCGCCAGGCGTTGATGCAGTTTTACGAGGGGCAGTTATCGATCTACTTCTCGGGTGACGGCCAACCCCGTGGTTGCTTTGCGATTGGCACGGCGACCACCGAAGCGGTCGAAGATCCGGAAATTCGCGATGTGCTGTCGGATCGACTCAGCCGACTGGATGCCGACCTGGAAGCGCGTCTGCGCGTGGCCATTGATAAAGGAGAGCTCAAGGACGATGTCGACGCTGCGGCCCTCGCCGTGCTCGCCTCCTCCCTGCTGCACAGCATTTCCATCCGTGCGCGGGCGGGCAAATCCCGGGCGGAACTGACCGGGCTGGCACGCAATGCGGTCAATGTGATCTGCGGTTGAGCGACGTCATGACGGGCAACAGACTCGAAGACAGGCTGGCCAAGCATCTGGCGGTGGTTTTTTGCGGCATTAACCCCGGCATGATGGCCGCCGCCCAAGGGCATCATTTTGCGGGCCGCAGCAATCGCTTCTGGCGCACCCTTCATCTGGCCGGTTTTACGCCGCAGGAAGTTCGCCCGGAAGATGACCGGACAATCGTGCAGTATCACTGTGGATTAACGGCCGTGGTTGAGCGGCCAACGGCGCGTGCGGATCAGTTGTCGGTGGATGAATTCATCGCCGCCGCTGCGCAGTTTGAACAGAAGATCGCGCACTATGCGCCACGTTTTGTGGCTTTTCTCGGCAAGGCCGCCTATGGCGCGTTATCCGGCCAGCGCAACGTGACCTGGGGGCTTCAGTCGCAAACGTTCGGTAACGCCTCGGTCTGGGTCTTGCCCAACCCCAGTGGCCGCAATCGCGCTTTCACCCTGGATCAACTGGTTGACGCGTATCGACAACTCTATCTGGCCCAACTTGGTGTTAAATAGCACGCTGTCGCGTAATGCAGTGCAACGAGAACGGATATGAGAACCCATTTTGAGAAAAGTGATGCCCCTGAGCCAACGCTCCCGCGTGATGGAAACATTCAACCCGTCACCCCTCAGCAGCCGGTGGTAAGCGCATGATCGAAGTCACTGAAGTGTCCATTGCCGAACTGCGCGCGGCGCTCGAATCCGGCCAGACCACCGCCGTCGAACTGGTGCAGGCTTACCTGGCCCGGATCGATGCCTACGATGGCCCAGACACCGCCACCGCGCTCAACGCCGTGGTGGTGCGCAATCCCGAGGCGCTCAATGAAGCGCGGGCGTCCGATGCCCGTCGGGCCAAAGGTCAAACGCTGGGGCCGCTCGATGGCATTCCCTATACCGCCAAAGACAGTTATCTGGTCAAAGGGCTGACCGCCGCCTCTGGCAGCCCCGCTTTCGCCCACCTGATTGCCTATCGCGATGCGTTCACCATCGAACGGCTTCGCGCCACGGGTGCGATCTGCCTGGGCAAAACCAACATGCCGCCGATGGCGAACGGCGGCATGCAGCGCGGGGTCTATGGCCGGGCCGAAAGCCCGTACAACGCTGACTACCTCACCGCCCCTTTCGCCTCGGGTTCGTCGAATGGCGCCGGGACGGCGACCGCCGCCAGTTTCGCGGCCTTCGGTCTCGCGGAAGAAACCTGGTCGAGTGGTCGCGGTCCGGCCTCGAACAACGGTTTGTGCGCCTACACGCCGTCGCGCGGGGTGATCTCGGTGCGCGGCAACTGGCCGCTGACGCCGACCATGGACGTCGTCGTGCCCTTCGCCAGAACCATGGCCGACCTGCTCGAAGTGCTCGACGTGGTGGTGGCGGAAGATCCCGACACCCGCGGCGATCTGTGGCGGCTGCAACCCTGGGTGCCGATCCCGAGCGTCGCCTCGGTGCGCCCGGCGTCCTATGCCGAACTTGCGGCGAACACCGATGCACTCGCCGGCAAACGCCTCGGCGTTCCGCGCATGTACATCAACGCCGATCCCGACGCCGGCACGAGCGACGCACCGGGTATCGGTGGGCCGACGGGGCAGCGCATCAACACGCGTCAATCGGTGATCGGGCTCTGGGAAGAGGCCCGCAAGGCACTTGAAGCGGCGGGCGCCGAAGTGATTGAAGTCGACTTCCCGCTGGTCTCCAATTGCGAGGGTGATCGTCCGGGTGCGCCGACGGTGTTTACCCGAGGCCTGGTGTCGAAAGAGTTCCTGCACCATGAGTTGTGGGACCTGACGGCCTGGGCATTCGATGATTTCCTGCAGGCCAACGGCGACCCGAAATTGAACCGTCTGGTCGATGTCGACGGGCCGCTGATATTCCCGCACGACCCGGGAACCCTGCCCAACCGCGAGGGCGACCTGGTCGCCGGCATGGACGAATACGTGCGGATGGCCGAGCGCGGCATCACCCCGTGGGATCAGATCTCCACAGTGCCTGATGGCTTGCGCGGGCTGGAAAAAACCCGTCGAATCGACCTGGAAGACTGGATGGATCGGCTGGGGCTCGATGCGGTGCTGTTCCCGACGGTGGCCGACGTTGCGCCGGCGAATGCCGATGTCGACCCGGCCTCTGCTGACATCGCCTGGAGCAACGGCATCTGGGTGGCCAACGGCAACCTCGCCATCCGGCATTTGGGTGTGCCAACGGTCACCGTGCCGATGGGCGTGATGCCGGACATCGGCATGCCCGTCGGCCTGACGTTTGCCGGCCGTGCCTACGACGATTCGACGCTGCTGCGCTTCGCCTCGGCATTCGAATCGACGGGGACCAAGCGCCTGATCCCGCCTCGAACCCCACCGTTGTCGGCCGCTAAAAAGTAGAACCGAGCGGTTTCACAGGGCAAGGCGTTGGTCGAAATTTTCTTCCTTGAGAATATCGAACAGCGCCTGCGCCGCCGCCGACAACTCCACCCCAGGTTTGGTCAACACCCCGATCGCCCGTTCCACCACCGGGTCACGCAGGGTAATGCACCGCGCGCCCAACTCGCGCATCTGCCCGGCACACAACGCCGGCACCGCGCTCACCCCCAGGCCACTGGCGACCATTCTCCCGACTGTCGCCAACTGATGGCTTTCAAACTCCACCGGCAACTTCATCCCTCGCGCTTGCAAGTGCTCCTCCAGCATCACCCGCACCGTCGAAGGTCGCTGCAAGGTAATGAAAGGCTCTTCAAGCAACGTCTGCCAATCAATGTCTTCGCGCCCTGAAAAAGGCGAATCGAACGGCACCACCGCCACAAACCGGTCCCGGTACAACGGCGTGAATTGCAGCGACGAACTTTGCGTCGGTTCAAACGCTACGCCCAACTCGACCTGCCGATCGCGCACCATTTCCAGCACCTGCTCGTTGATCACGTCATTCACCGTGACGTTGACCTTGGGATAGCGTGCGCGAAACGTCTTGAGGATCGGCGGCAGCAGGTTGCCGGCAAACGACGGCATCGCCGCCAGCGTCACGCGCCCGCGCTGCAGGGTAAAACGCTGGCGCAGTTCGTCCTCGACATTGTCCCAGTCCGCGATCAATCGGCGGGCCAACGGCACCAGCGACTCCCCCTCGGGCGTCAGCGCCACGTTGCGCGTGTTGCGGGTAAACAGCCGCCCGCCCAGGCCCTCCTCCAGCGCCTTGATGGTCAGGCTCAGCGCCGATTGCGACAGGTGCAATCGTTCGCAGGCGACGGCAAAACTCAGACTCTGGGCCACGGCCAGAAAGGCGCGGATCTGCTTGACTGTCATAGGCTAACTGCTCCAGTAATGAGCGCAGGTGCTTTCTGTAGGAGCATGGCTTGCCCGCGGTGGCGTCCTGGAGATCGTCATCGCGGGCAAGCCATGCTCCTACAGGATTGATTGGTGAGTTTTATCTATCAATCAACCTTAAAAATCAACTTAACAAATAAATCCTCCGGCGAGACACTCCATCCCATACGGCTAGCCAGCCGCCCACAAAGAATAAAAGAGGTGCATATGGCAGGTTTCGACAAGCGCGTGAGTTCCTACGAGGAAGCTCTGGCAGGTCTTGAAGACGGCATGACGGTAATCGCTGGCGGCTTCGGCCTGTGCGGCATTCCGGAAAACCTGATCGCCGAGATCAAGCGCAAAGGCACCCGTGACCTGACCGTGGTTTCCAACAACTGCGGCGTCGACGGTTTCGGTCTTGGCGTGTTGCTGGAAGACCGGCAGATCAAAAAAGTAGTGGCCTCCTACGTTGGCGAAAACAAACTGTTCGAAGACCAACTGCTGAAAGGCGAAATCGAAGTCGTCCTGACCCCCCAAGGCACCCTCGCCGAAAAAATGCGCGCAGGCGGCGCCGGCATCCCGGCATTCTTCACGGCTACTGGCGTCGGCACCCCGGTCGCCGAAGGCAAGGAAGTGCGCGAATTCCACGGTCGCAAGTACCTGATGGAAGAATCCATCACCGGTGACTTCGCCATCGTCAAAGGCTGGAAAGCCGACCATTTCGGCAACGTCATCTACCGCCACACCGCCCAGAACTTCAACCCGCTGGCCGCCACCGCCGGCAAGATCACCGTGGTCGAAGTCGAAGAAATTGTCGAACCCGGCGAGCTGGACCCGGCGCAGATCCACACCCCTGGCATCTACGTCGACCGGGTCATTTGCGGCACGTTCGAGAAGCGCATCGAACAGCGCACCGTGCGTAAGTGATCCCCTGCCCCCGGACCGAATGAAGGAATAACAACAATGGCACTTTCCCGCGAACAAATGGCTCAACGCGTCGCCCGCGAAATGCAGGACGGCTTCTACGTGAACCTGGGCATCGGCATTCCGACCCTCGTCGCCAACTACATTCCCGAAGGCATGGAAGTCATGCTGCAGTCGGAAAACGGCCTGCTCGGCATGGGTCCTTTTCCTACTGAAGAAACCATCGATGCCGACATGATCAACGCCGGCAAGCAAACCGTGACTGCGCGTACCGGCGCGTCGATCTTTTCCTCGGCCGAGTCCTTCGCGATGATTCGCGGGGGTCATGTCGACCTGACCGTGCTGGGAGCCTTTGAAGTCGACGTGCAAGGCAACATCGCCTCGTGGATGATCCCTGGCAAGCTGGTCAAGGGCATGGGCGGCGCGATGGACCTGGTGGCCGGCGCAGACAACATCATCGTCATCATGACCCACGCGTCCAAGGACGGTGAGTCCAAGCTGCTGTCCCAATGCAGCCTGCCGCTGACCGGCGCCGGTTGCATCAAGCGCGTACTGACTGACCTGGCGTATCTTGAAATCGAAAACGGCGCGTTCATTCTCAAGGAACGTGCGCCGGGCGTCAGCGTCGAAGAGATCGTCGCCAAGACTGCCGGTAAACTGATCGTGCCGGATCACGTTCCGGAAATGCAGTTCGCTGCCCAGTGAGGAATCATTCCATGCAAGAAGTCGTCATTGTCGCCGCCACCCGTACTGCCATCGGCAGCTTCCAGGGCTCGCTGGCCAATGTGTCCGCCGTAGACCTCGGTGCTGCGGTGATCCGTCAGTTGCTGACGCAAACCGGCCTGAACCCGGCTGAAGTCGACGAAGTGATCATGGGCCAGGTGTTGACCGCCGGCGCCGGGCAAAACCCTGCGCGTCAGTCCGCGATCAAGGCGGGCCTGCCGTTCACCGTGCCGGCCATGACCCTGAACAAGGTCTGCGGCTCGGGCCTCAAGGCCCTGCACCTGGCCACCCAGGCGATTCGCTGCGGCGACGCCGAGGTGATCATTGCCGGCGGCCAGGAAAACATGAGCCTGTCCAACTACGTCATGCCCGGTGCGCGCACCGGTCTGCGCATGGGTCACGCGCAAATCGTCGACACCATGATCAGCGACGGCCTGTGGGATGCGTTCAACGATTACCACATGGGCATCACCGCCGAGAACCTGGCTGAAAAGTACAGCCTGACCCGCGAACAACAGGACGCCTTCGCTGCGGCCTCGCAGCAGAAAGCCACGGCCGCCATCGAAGCCGGGCGTTTTGCCGATGAAATCACGCCGATCCTGATTCCGCAGCGCAAGGGCGATCCGCTGTCCTTCGCCACCGACGAACAGCCACGCGCCGGCACCACCGCCGAAGCCTTGGGCAAACTGAAACCGGCCTTCAAGAAGGACGGTTCGGTGACTGCCGGTAACGCCTCGTCGCTGAACGACGGCGCCGCCGCCGTGATCCTGATGAGCGCGGACAAAGCCAAGGCCCTGGGCCTGCCGGTGCTGGCAAAAATCGCGGCTTACGCCAACGCGGGCGTGGACCCGGCGATCATGGGCATCGGCCCGGTCTCGGCCACTCGCCGTTGCCTGAGCAAAGCCGGCTGGTCCATCGACCAACTGGACCTGATCGAAGCCAACGAAGCCTTCGCCGCGCAATCCCTGGCGGTGGCCAAGGACCTGGAATGGGACTTGAACAAGGTCAACGTCAACGGCGGCGCCATCGCCCTGGGTCACCCGATCGGTGCGTCGGGTTGCCGTGTGCTGGTGACTTTGCTGCATGAAATGATCAAGCGCGACGCCAAGAAAGGCCTCGCCACCCTGTGCATCGGTGGTGGTCAGGGCGTGGCACTGGCGATCGAACGGGCTTAACACGTTCAACGGACGGCGCGGGGACCCACGAAGATCCGCGCCATCCGGCAACACCCCTCACTCCTGAGCGAGGGGCATCTTTGTAGGAGCCAGCTTGCTGGCGATAGCGGCGTGTCAGGCGACATCAATGTCGATTGTTCCACCGCCATCGCCGGCAAGCCGGCTCCTACAGATTTGCGCTCAGGCGAACTTCACGAGGTTCAACACTGGCAACGGCCCACCCGGAAACTGCGCCAACCGCGCGCCGACACTCAACTCCCCAAGATCAATCCCGAAGAAGCCCAAGCGCTCGGTCAACGCAACCACCTGAGCTTTCGCCTCGGCATCATCGCCCGACACAAACAGCACCCGCCGACCGCCCTCCGCCGCCGGATCACTCTCCAGCAAGCGCGCCGCCAGGTGATTGAACGCCTTCACCACCCTCGCCCCCGGCACCCATTCGGCGAACACTTCGCTGGATGTACGGCCCTGCAAATCCACCGCCTTGAACGACGGCGCCTCAATCGAGTTGTTGGCGTCGATCACGATCCGCCCGCCGAAATCGGGCAAACCAGCAAGTGCAGTCGGTAACTTCGACCAGTTGACCGCCACCAGAACGATTGGCTGGGCGGCCGCTTCTTCACGGGTGCCGGCGCGCGCCGTCGGGCCGAGTTCTGCCACCAGCGATGCCAGCGTTTCAGGTCCACGACTGTTGGCGATGACGACTTCGATGCCCTGACGGGACAAGGCTCTGGCAAACGCTGAACCAATGGCGCCAGCGCCGATGATGCCGATAGTACTCATGGTGATTCACTCCAAGGGGTTGTCGTTGGCGTGAATACTGCGCTTGTCATTAGCCCTTGATTAGCGGGTAATGACTTGAATGATTTTCAAGCATTCATAGCAGGTGCCAGACGTGGAAACCCTCGCCAACCTCGAATCTTTTGTACGCAGTGCTGAAACGGGCAGTTTTTCCGCCGCGGCACGTTTGCTGGCGCTGACACCCGCCGCGGTCAGCCGCAACGTGGCGATGCTGGAGCGCAATATGGGTGTGCGGTTGTTCCAGCGTTCGACCCGCAAGCTGTCGCTCACTGAGGCCGGTGAGGGTTTTCTGGCCGGCATCGGCGGTAACCTGGAGGCGTTGCAAGCGGCGATCAGTGCCGTGAGCAGCGATCGCGGGGAGCCGGCCGGTGTGCTCAAGGTCAGCCTGGCGCCGACGTTTGGCATCGGTCATGTGCTGCCTTTGTTGCCGCAGTTCCTGGCGCGTTATCCGTTGATTCGGCCAGAGTGGCACTTCGAAAATCGCCAGGTGGACTTGATTGCTGAAGGCTATGACGCGGCCATCGGTGGCGGCTTCGAGCTCACGCCTGGAGTCATCTCACGGACGTTGGCGGCGGCGGATATCGTCGCGGTGGCCTCCCCGGCCTACCTGGCAGGACGCACGCTGCCGCGCACGCCGGCCGACCTGATCGGACACACCGGCATTGTGATGCGCGGCATTCGCACCGGGCGGATTCGTCAGTGGGTGATGCACGATCGAGCGGGCCATGAAGAGAGCGCCGGTCTGAACGAAAACATCGTGCTCAACGATCCAGCCGCCATGCGTGAGGCAGCGCTCCTGGGCCTGGGGGTGACGCTGCTGGTGTTGCCGGATGTGGCAGCGAACATCGAGCGCGGGGAACTGGTGCGCCTGCTGCCGGACTGGCACGCCGATGCGGGGCCGATCTCGCTGTATTACCCAAGCCGGACGCTGATGCCGGCCAAGACCCGGGTGTTCATTGATTTTGTGGTTGAGGCGTTTCAACGGTAGACCGCGTCATCGTTCATCGCCGGCAAGCCGGCTCCTACAGAAAATGGTGAACCCTGTAGGAGCCGGCTTGCCGGCGATGAGGCCAGACCTGTCACCCAAAAAACTGAAAGATCAACCAACTATTCGCCCCACTGATCACCGCAAACAACCCCCACGCCAACACCCGCGTCGGCAATCGATTCACAAACGGCCCCATCAACTTGTGATCATTGGTCATGCGAATCAACGGATACAACGCAAACGGCAACTGCAAACTCAACACCACCTGACTCAACACCAGCAGCTTGCCGATCGCGTTATCCCCCATCAGCCACACACCGATAAACGCGGGGATCAACGCCAGCCCCCGGGTAATCAACCGCCGCTGCCAGCAGGGAATCCGCAGGTTGAGATAACCCTCCATGATCACTTGCCCGGCGATGGTGCCGGTGAACGTCGAACTCTGACCGGACGCCAGCAACGCGACGCCGAACAGCACGCTGGCCAACGCGCCGCCCACCAGCGGGTCGAGCAAGTGATAGGCGTCCTGAATGTCCACCACATCGGTGTGCCCGGTCTTGTGGAAGGCCGCGGCCGCGAGGATCAGGATCGCCGCGTTCACCAGCAGCGCCAGCGCCAGGGAACCGATGGTGTCGATGCGCGCCAGTTTCACCGCGTCCTGCTTGCTGGCCAGGTCCTTGCCGATCATCCGGGTCTGTACGATCGAGGTGTGCAGGTACAAGTTATGCGGCATGACCGTGGCCCCGAGAATCCCGATGGCCAGGTACAGCGGCGCCGCATCGCCGATGGCCGACAGTGACGGCGTGAAACCCCGTGCGACGTCCGGCCAGTAAGGCTTGATCAACAACAATTCAACGAAGAAACACACACCGATGGTGCTCACCAGCACCAGCATGATCGCTTCCAGTCGGCGAAAGCCACGGTTCTGCAGGGCCAGCACCAGCAGCGTGTCGAACGCTGTGAGGGCGATGCCGACGCTCAGCGAACAGCCCAACAGCAGATGGAACGCCAGCGCACAGCCGAGCACTTCGGCGAGGTCGGTGGCGATGATCGAGATCTCCGCCAGCACCCATTGGGTCCGTGCGGTCCGCGTGCTGTAGCGCTCGCGGGACAACTGCGCCAGATCGCGCCCGGTGGCAATGCCCAGTCGCGAGCACAAACACTGCACCACCATCCCCGCCAGACTCGCCAGCAACACCACAAACAACAGGCTGTAACCAAACCGCGAACCGGCCTCGATGGCGGTGGCCCAATTGCCCGGGTCCATGTAGCCGATGGACACCAGCAAGCCCGGGCCGGCGAAACGCAGGACACGCTTGAAAAATGACGCGCGAGGGTCAACAGCAACGCTGCCCGCCACTTCCGGAGGACAAAACGGCGCAGTGGCGACTTTGGGCAAACTGAATTTCACGCAAACATTCCAGAAAACAGGCGGGAGGGCGCAGCTTAGACGTTTCGCGCTTTTCGGTGTACCGACAAAACTCAAAGATCGCCGCAGTTGCCTTTGCCTTTGCCTTTGCCTTTGCCTTTGCCTTTGCCTTTGCTTTTGCTTTTGCTTTTGCTTTTGTAGGAGCAAGCTTGCTCGCGATGGCAGCACCTCGGTGGTCCAGACGTTCCGCGTCATCGTTTATCGCGAGCAAGCTTGCTCCTACAAAGGCAAAAGCAACGGCGGGTGATGATCAGGGCTTGGCAATGCCCAGCAACTGCTCCCGCAACTCGGGATTGCTCGTGCGCGGGTCGAGCCAGATATCAAAAAACGCCCGGGCGAACACCGGGTCCGTCACCTCGTACTGCAACTGCGGGCCGACAAAAAAGCGTGCGCCCTGCCCCGGCAAGTAAACCCCGATGAGTCGGGTCCCGGCCTGCACATCGACAAACGCCTGCTGCATCTGCGCCTGCCATGCCGCGAGTTGCCCGGCACTCACCGATGCGCCCGACAGTCGTTTGATTTCTTCGACGCTGGCCTGGACCAGATCGTCCCGGGAAATCCTGCGCTGATAAATCAGCTCCAGAGCGAACGGCTGGTCGCTCGCAAATGGCTGCGCGGCGCTCCACAGACGAGCGTTGTAGATATCGAAACCGAACATCCGGAACTCACCGGTGCCAATGATTTGAGCACCGGGTAAAGACTCCTGCCAATTGGCCAACGCGTGGTTGCCCAGCAATACCAACAGCCACAGGGTATGACGCAGAGGTGATCGTGGTCGGGTCATGATCGGCTCGATTCAGCGCGTATGGGTTCTGTTACTTATACGCATAAAGTGTTGCTGTACAAGCTTTCAACTTTGTATACAAAAACAGCCAATCCTTAGAGCAATCTACTTGTCGCAATGCTAACGTTGCCGCTTCACTCAGGTCGGAGGCGCCTACGTGCTGCTGCTCAAACTGCTGGTCATTCCCGGGTTTCTCTTACTGATCTCCCTCGCGGGCAAACGCTGGGGCCCGAGTGTCGCCGGTTGGCTGTCAGGGTTGCCGGTGGTAGTCGGGCCGATTCTGTTTTTCCTCGCTATCGAACAAGGCGAAGTGTTTGCCGCGCAATCGGCGACCGCCGCGTTATCCGCGATGTTCGCGATGATTGCCTTCTGCGTAACCTACGCCCAGGTCGCCCAACGCGCGGGATGGCCTTGGGCGCTGACGGTTTCGCTGCTGGTCTGGGCGACAGCGGCGGTGGTGCTGTCGGTGATTCCACCGTCCCTGGTGTTCTCGGTGATCGCCGCCGCGACCGCGCTGCTGGCGGCGCCTTACCTGTTTCCCAAGGTGCAGCCGATCGTTTCCGGCCCGGCACCGAAGTCCGACAAATTGCTGCTGCGCATGATTGCCGGCGCCCTTCTCACTCTCGCGGTCACCTGGCTCGCCAGCACCGTCGGCGAGCGCTGGAGCGGCCTGCTCGCGGTGTTCCCGGTGCTGGGCAGCGTGATGGCGGTGTTTTCCCAGCAAACCCGTGGCCCGGCGTTTACCGCCGCCTTGTTGCGCGCCACGGCCACCGGCATGTATTCATTCAGCGCGTTCTGCCTGGTCCTGGCGCTGACCTTGCCGGGCATGGGCCTGAAGGCCTTCGGCCTGGGCGTCGCGGTGTCGGTAGCCATGCTTGGCGTCACCCGGCGCCTGTTGGCCAAACCGGTGGCAACGCCCGCAACCCGTTCAACTATTTCGAACGAGTAGAACAACAACCTCGTACGTCAATCGAACGGGTTTCGCCCACTATCAGCCTCAGTTCCTGACCAACCACTGACTGAGGCCTACACCATGAAATTCTTTTTCCACCCTTCGCCAAACCCGATGAAAGTCGCCCTGCTGCTTGAAGAACTGCAAACGCCGTACGAATTGATCGGCGTCGACACCTTCAAGGGCGAGCAACACCAGCCAGCCTTCCTGGCGATCAACCCGAACGCCAAAGTGCCTGCGCTGGTCGATGGCGACGCCACCGTGTTCGACTCCCAGGCGATCCTGTTGCACCTCGCGCAAAAACATCAGCGCTTCCTGCCGACCTCCGTTGCCGGCCAGGCCGAGCTGCTGTCGTGGCTGATGTTCATCGCCACCGGCCTGTCGCCATTCTCGGGTCAGGCGGTGCACTTCCTGCACCACGCCCCGGAAGACCTGGCCTACGCCAAAAACCGTTACCTCAAGGAAGTCGAACGTCATTACCGCGTGCTCGATCAGCGCCTGACCGACCATCAATACCTGGCCGGCGACACCTACAGCATCGCCGACATGGCGCTGTGGGGCTGGGCCAACTACGCGCCGTATATCCTCGGCGAAAACGGTTTGGCGGCGTACCCGAACGTCAAGCGCCTGTTCGATGAAATCAGCGCTCGCCCGGCAGCCGTACGTGCTCACGGCCTCAAAGAGAAGCTGGTACTGAAAGCGGAATTCGACGAAGAAACCCGTCGCAACCTGTTCCCGCAAAACCAGGCGCAGTAATCCATTCCCCCGCATGCGAAGGTGATGAAATGAGTGATCAAGTCGCGTTTATCGTTTACCTGCCAGCCAAACCGGAACGCTTCGCCGAAACAAAGCAGCGCCTGCTGGACGTGGTGCACCAGATGTCGGCCGAGCCGGACTTCGTCAACACCTGGGTCCACCAGTTGCAGGACGAGCCGAACACTCTGGTGCTCTACGAAACCTGGAACTGCAGCAAGGAAGACTTCATCACCCGTCACCTGAGCAAGCCGTATCGCCAGGACTATGAAAAGCTGTTGCCGGAGCTGTTGGCCAGCGACCGTCGGATCGAGTTTCTGGACGTGATCGAGAGCTACCCGGTGCGCCGGGACGTGTAACGGCAAAAATCCCGTGGTGAGGGCCAGCCTCTCACCACGGGCATCCCTATTACTCGGCAGCGTCGAGTTTATCCAGCGCCTGGTTCACCGCCAGCTCCCCAAGCATGATGACCTGCGCAATGCCCAACAGCGAATTGCGACGGGTCCCCTCCATATGATCCGCCAGGTCCATGGCCATGACATTGGCCGATGCCAGCGACTCGCACGCATGGCTGAGCAGGGTCTGGATATCGAGTTCGGGGTTGACGCTGAACATGCTGTCGAGTTGCCGTGGCGTGGCGTTGATCAGGGCAATGTGCGCGGCAGGATTGGCGTAAAAGTCGAGGGCGAGTTTGATGGTCTCTTCGAGCTTCTCTTGGTCAGTGCTTTGGGCTGGAGCGGACAGGTCCGGGTTGGGGGGATTGGGTGTTGGTTTGGGCATAGATGGAGCTCCGATGCTACTTAGAAGGAGCCATCAACCTCTCGCTACCAAACGGAGGGTGGCGGCCATACGAAGGTTGGTAGACCGGGCATCGGAACCGGCGCCCCCGAAGGAGCCCTGCGCATGGCCACCATAAAACGCAGCCCTGAGAAAGGGCCGAACAAGGTGACGCTATGCGTCGATGCTGAGGGTCTACCAAACCCGATCACTGTGTTTTTCAGCGACCGGAAAACAATAGAACCCACCCCAAAAGCGCACAAGCCGGCGGATTCTTACGTACCTGTAGGCAACGACGCAAGGTGTTGTAGCTTTCATGAAGTAACGCTGAGCGCGGTTAAACAACATTCGTGAATGCGTGGATTTGTCCTCATCGCGGTTCCCACAAACGACGACAAAAATCAAAAACTCAGGGATTTTTCCCACGCGTTTTTCGGGTTGGCCTTCGGAAGTTTGAAGGTTAGCGTGGTAGCTCCAAATCAGGCATGACAGGGGGCCAACTGGCATCCGGCAAGCAAGGTGTCACGCTCCAACACGGATCCATTACGGGAGCAATACGTTGGTCGATACCCCTTGCTCAGCTCGCGACATTTGGCGCTATGATGACGTCAAATGGCGCTAGGAGGTATTCGGTATGCCCGCAGTGACCAAGACAAAGAGCGTTGCCCAAAAGCCTACGGAGGTGCTGTTACGGGGCCGCAAAGGTGATACGCGTATGTTGATCATCCGATACACCCAGGAAGGCTTTGACCTGAACGACGTCAGGGACATGCTTTCCACATCGACGCTGTACATGGAGTACGGCCTCGTTCAGCGCATCACGGGGAAATCCGTGAGAACGGTGCAGCGCTTGGCGAAGGAGACCAAACCAGTGCGGCTAAACCAGCAACAAAGCACAATTGCCTTCCAGTATGCACATGCTCTGGAACACGCCATCAACGTGTTCGGTGACCAACTGTTGGCCGAGGATTGGTTGAAGAAACCCTGCAAATATCTGGAGGGTAATATCCCGCTGGAGCTGATCGACAATTCGCTTGGCTTCCAGGTAGTCGAGGATTACTTGACCCGAATTGAACACGGTGTCTACCAATGAACCCTTTGCCTTGGGATGGGAAATGGCATGCATGGCGGCTTGACCGCGAAGTCTTTAAAAACACATGGAACAGTGGGATCGGAGCCCAACAATCCGGCGGTCGATGGAACCCTCCCGGGCGCCGGGTTATCTACGCGTCGGCGGATCCCTCTACTGCCATTCTGGAAGTAGCGGCCCACGCTGGTTTCGACATGCTCGACAGGGTGCCGCACGTGCTGACGCGTTTCGAAGTACTGGATTCGGACCTGATCAAGATTGTTCAACCCGAAGATGTACCAAACCCGAATTGGCTCACTCCGTCTCAACCCTCGCCCAATCAACAGCATTTTGCTGATGAGTTACTGGCCGAGCATCCCTTCGTACTCATCCCTTCTGCGGTGAGCGATCATTCATGGAATTTGCTCGTGAGCTGTGACATTGCGGCGGATAAGTTCCAGCTTGTTTCACAGGAGCGCTTTGGACTGGATACCCGGTTGGTCAAATGAGCGTGAGGGTAACCATGATTGTTTATCCCCGGTTCGTTCAACAGAACCCGACCGCCCGTTAGCCCACACTGGAATGCTCCACGACCTCCATGGGATGATCGCCCCCACCGCGAGACCACCCTGGAGATTTTGAATGTCACTGTTGAGTAAAAAAGCCGTTGTCCTGCTGCTGGCAGTGGCTGCCAGCCTGGGGGCTTTGAATGCACAGGCGGCTAAAGAGGCAGCGCCAGCGCAGAACGTCTCGATGCTGGGCGGAAAATTCAAATTCAACCTGCCCAAGGGCTTCGTTGCCAACCCGCTGCCGGCGGACGCGACCGGTGCGAGCGGCACCATGTACACCAACGCAACCACGAAAACTGTGGTGATTGCCGCTGAAAACACCATTCCTGGTGGCGTCAACGCCAAGGACAACGACGGTGAGTTCCTCGACGCCACGGCGTCCGACTTCGCCACTCAACAAGCCAAGGCGCTGCCGGATTTCACCAAGCTCAGTGAGAAAAGCCTGACCCAGAAAGGCACCGGCCTCGGTCTGCGGGAGATCGACAGCATCGCCACCCAGGGCGGCGGCAAGACCCTCGATACCACGCTGATGGCCGCCTCGGGCACGCGCATGGCGCTGGTAAAGGTGATTTCCCGTCTCAGCGACAACGCCGGCCACGAAGCGCTGGTTAAACAGATCGTCAGCGGCAAGTAAGGCTCAGGGGTTGAGGCGCTGCAACCAGGCGCTCAAATCCTGCATTTCGGCGGCACTGATGTTGTGGCCAACGCCTGGGTAGGCATGAAATTCAGGCTTGAGTGACAGGCTCTGCAACAGGCTGTTTGCCTCGGTGCCGTCGTTGAAGGGAAGGCGTTTGTCCGCCGTGCCATGCCCGATGAAAATCGCCAGTTTCTGAAGTTTTTCATCGGGCTTGAGCTCGGACTTGAGCACCGGCAAGATCCGCCCGCTCAACGCCGCGATTCCGCCCACGGCTTCGGGATGACGCAACGCGACCTCGTAAGACATGATCGCGCCCTGGCTGAAGCCCACCAGGAAAACCTTGTTCGGTACTGTGTGATATTTCTTCGCAGCCTGTGCGACGAAATCCAGCAACACCGGCCCGCTGGCCTTCAGGTCATCCGTCTCGCCGTTGTAGGCACCTTCTCCCTTCTTGCGAAACCACTGATAGCTGCCCTCCTCCATGACCATCGGTGCGCGCACCGACAGGTAGTTGTAGCGGGCGGGCAATTCATCCTTGATGCCGAACAGGTCCTGCTCGTTACTGCCGTAGCCGTGGAGGAAAATCACCAGGGGTTGATTGACCGATTCGGGGTTGGCCTGCTCCAGGTATTTGAGCGGCAGATCGGTGTGCAGCGGGGTTTCAGCGTGGACGGCGACGGACGCCAGGAGTGTCAGCAGAGCGAGAACCTTCAACATAAACCTTCCTTCACAGAGCGCAGGATTCGGGGTTGAGCCTAACACTGTGAACTCAGCCGGGGGATTTTGGTGTCGCTGATACCGCCATCGCCGGCAAGCCGGTCTCGCTCCCACAGTTGAAATGCATTCCCCATGTGGGAGCGAGCCTGCTCGCGATAGCGGTATCAGCGACACCAAAGCATCCCGGTCAATCGTTAATCAACTTCCCAACGCGGATCGGCTCGCGCCCCGCAACTTTCGCCTGCCACGTCCCCGGTTGCGTATACCGCCCGCGATCAATCGCAAACAACACACCACTGGTGCCGGCGCACACAGTGGTCACCCGGTCGCTCAACGGGTCAACCACTTCAAACAACGCATCGCCCTTCTCGACCCATTCACCGGCCTCGCGCAGAAAACTGACCACGCCATGATGCGGCGCAAACAGGTATTCCGTGCCTTCAAACGGCATACCTTCACAGCATTCACTCGGTGCGGCCGGCCAGGTGCCTTTGATAAAACCCTGTTCGGCAAGGAAGCCGAGAATGGCTTCGCAATTGGCCTGAGCCTGATCGACCCGGGTATCGCCCATGCTGCCCAGCTCCAGCGTTGTCGCCAGGTTCGCCGGTGGAATCGCCGCCTCGGGGAATGCCCTTGCCAGGCGCAGCCATGGCGAAGAACAGGATTCATCGAAAGAACTGCCGCCGGAATCCTCACACAGCAGCGCAACGCCCGCCTTCAGTCGAGCCGCCAGGGACTTCCATTGCGACCAGTGTTGCGGCAGCGCATAAATATGAATCGCCGCTTCGAAATCGCAATGCAGATCGAGGGTGATGTCGGCGTCACAGGCATGGCGCAGCAGCAAGCGATGCATGGCTTCCAGCTGCGACTTCGGTGCAGGCAAACCGTCGAGAACCTGGCCCATGGCCTGACGAATCAACGCGATGTTGGCCTGGGCATCGGCGCCCAACTGATCGCCGATCAGCTCACCGACCGGCGCGCTCAGCTCAACGAACGAGCGGTTGAAGTTCTTGCCACTGCCGAGTTCGAAACGGCCCATGTGACTGCCTTGCAGGTGCTGGTCCAGGCCGATGGGATTGGCCACTGGAACCAACTCGATCACGCCTTGCAACTGACCTTGGGCTTCGAGTTCGGCCAGGCGTTTTTTCAGCTCCCACGCCGTGCGCATGCCCGGCAGTTCGTCCGCGTGCAGGCTGGCCTGGATGTAGACCTTGCGCGAGCCCGTGCCGTAACGAAATACGCTGAGGGTGCGTTCGGAGCCCAGGTGGCTCCAGGGCAATGGGTGGTCGATGCGTTGCATAAAAACTCCTGAACATCAGAACACTGAGATCCCCTGTGGGAGTGAGCCTGCTCGCGATAGCGGTGTGTCAGCCAATGTTTTGTTTCCTGACACTCCGCTATCGCGAGCAGGCTCGCTCCCACAGGGTTCTCATTTCATTAAAGAGAACATAAAAAAAGTGGCAACCGCCTTCACGGTTGCCACTTTCTTATACGGCTGGATTACTCGCCGTAAACATCAAAATTGAAGTACTTGTCCTGCACTTGCTTGTACTTGCCGTTGGCACGGATTTCAGTGATGGCGGTGTTGAATTTGTCCGCCAGCTCTTGATCACCCTTGCGCACAGCGATGCCGGCGCCGCCGCCGAAGTACTTGGCGTCTTCGTAGGTTGGACCCACAAAAGCGAAGCCCTTGCCCGCGTCGGTTTTCAGGAAACCGTCGTCGAGGTTGACCGAGTCGGCCAGCATCGCGTCGAGGCGACCGGAGACCATGTCCAGGTTGGCTTCCTGCTGCGAGCCGTAACGCACCAGGACAATACCGGCCGGTTGCAGCACTTCAGTGGCGAAGCGGTCGTGAGTACTGGCGCGCAGTACACCGACTTTCTTGCCCTTGAGCTCGGTCAGCGGGTCTTTGACGTCGGTGCCTTCCTTCATCACGAAGCGCGCCGGGGTGTGGTAGTACTTGATGGTGAAATCGACGTTTTTCTTGCGGTCGTCGGTGATGGTCATGGACGACAGGATCGCGTCGATTTTCTTGACCTTCAGGGCCGGGATCAGGCCGTCGAACTCTTGCTCGACCCAAGTACATTTCAGTTTCGCCTGCTCGCACAGCGCGTCGCCGATATCGACGTCGAAACCGGTGAGTTTGCCGTCAGGGGTTTTCATCGAGAATGGCGGGTAACCGGCTTCGATACCGATGCGGATCGGCTTGGCGTCATCGGCCACAGCGGTCAGGGACAACATCGACAGTGCCAGGGCACCGAACATCACTAGCTTCTTCATTTATAACTCCTGTGGGCGGAGGCTTTTATTGGCAGCGTTCGATTGGTAGCGTTCGGTCAGCGCTTTTTTGTTGGAGAAAACCGAAGTGGCGGGCAGTCTAGAGCGGCTTCAGGCGCGTAAATTGTGCATATGCGACAAATACTTATAGAAAAGGCGAGCTGAATGAACGATGAGATTCGCACCTTGAACCTGATCCAGCACCACCCCGCCGAAGGACCGGGTGCAATTGCCGACTGGGCTGCCTCCCGGGGATTGTCGCTGAACGTCTACCGCGCCGACCTCGGTCAATTGCCGCCAGTCAGCGCGGAACCGGCGGTTTTATTGGGCGGGCCCTATGAGTCCAACGCCGGCCCCGCGTGGCTGGAGGCTGAACGCCAGTGGCTCGCGCGCAGCCTGGAACAGGGCGCGGCGGTGTTTGCGATTTGTCTGGGGGCGCAGTTGTTGGCGCTGAGTCTGGGCGGAAATGTGCGGCGAATGGATCGGACCGAAACCGGCTGGACGCCAGTGCGCTTTGCCGATGGCCAGGTATTTAAGGTGCTGGAATGGCACGAAGACGCCATCGACTTGCCGCCCGGCGCGCAGCTACTGGCCAGCAGCGACCGGTGCGAGCAGCAGATGTATCGCGCAGGGCCTGCTCGGGTGGGTTTGCAGTTTCATCCGGAGTGGAATGCCGAATCGGTGGCAACGCTCAATGCGCACTTTGCCGAGGAATCGCCGCTGCCACGGGGAGCACCGGACAGCGCCGCCCATGCCGCCGTTTTTGAATGGTTGCAGGTGACGCTGGATGAGTGGTGGGCATTAGCCAAAGATCGCAAGAACACCCCAAATTTGTAGGAGCCAGCTTGCTGGCGATGGCGGTGGATCAGCCGACACGTCCATCGCCTGAACGGTCGCGATCGCCGGCAAGCCGGCTCCTACAGGGAAAGCTACATCAGCATTCGCAGCCGATGGCAGCTGGCCGTTGCACCTCAGTACTCAACTCAAACCCTTCATCCAGCCACCCGGTCACTCCGCCGATCATTTCCTTGACCGGATAGCCCAGAGCCGCCAGTTTCACCGCGGCCTTGTTGGCACCATTGCAATGCGGCCCGGCGCAATAAACCACGAACAGCGTGGATTTGGCATAGCCAGCCACCCCTTCAGCGGTCAGCAGTCGCCCCGGAAGATTGATCGCGCCCGGCACATGACCGCGCTCAAACGCCAGCGGACCGCGAACGTCCACCAACACAAAATCCACTTCACCTGCCTGCTGGCTGCCGTGGACGTCGGAACAATCGGTCTCAAAGGTCAGACGGTTGCTGAAATGCATCAGGGCAATGGCCGATGGGGCGGCGGGAATGTTGCGGACCAGGCTGGTCATGAGCGGTACTCCAACGTTTGGGTGGGTGTGAGAAGACTTTATCCGCCGTGCGCTTGCGGCTAAAGTGGCGCACAAGACACCTACCGGGAATTTTCCGCCAAATGCAACCCAACCCTGGATTAGTCGCGATTCTGGCCTACGACGGCCTCTGCACCTTCGAATTCGGCATCGCCGTGGAGATTTTCAGCCTGGCGCGCCCGGAGTTCGATTTCCCATGGTACGAACACCGGATCGTCGCCGTGGATCAAGGCCCGATGCGCGCCATGGGCGGCATTCAGGTGCTGGCCGATGGCGGCATGGAACTGCTCGGCGACGCCCGAACCATCATCATTCCCGGTTGGCGTGATCGCAACGCTGCGGTGCCTGAAGCGTTGATCACCGCCCTGCGCCAGGCCCATGCGCGGGGCGCACGGTTGCTGTCGATCTGCTCAGGCGTGTTCGTCCTGGCAGCGTCCGGTTTGCTCGACGGTCACGGTGCCACCACACACTGGCGCTACACCTCGGAACTGGCGGCGCGTTTCCCAAACATCCTGGTGGACCCTGACGTGCTCTACGTCGACTCGGGCCAACTGATCACTTCGGCGGGCAGTGCTGCTGGTATCGATGCGTGCCTGCATCTGGTGGCACGGGATTTCGGCACCCAGGTGGCCAACTCGGTGGCACGACGGCTGGTGATGTCGCCGCAACGCACCGGCGGACAGGCGCAGTTCATTCCGACGCCGGTCAGTCCTACGCCGCGCAGCGATCTTTCCCGCGTGATGCAGTGGGTTCGGGAGCGTTTGCATGAACCGCTGGAGGTCCGCGACCTGGCCAGCGAGGCGGCCATGAGTGAGCGGACATTCCTGCGTCGGTTTACCGAAGCCACAGGCATGCCGCCCAAAGCGTGGTTGCAGCATGAACGCCTGGCGCGGGCCCGTGAATTGCTGGAGAGCACGAGCAGAAACACCGACCAGATCGCCGAGCAGTGTGGTTATCGCTCGGTGGAAAGTTTCCGGGTGGCGTTTCGCAACGTGGTCGGCGTGCCGCCGTCGGTGTATCGGGAGCGGTTTGGGCGGGGGATTGAAGCGAAGATTTGAGGTGTGTTTGAGGTCCCCTTCGCGGGCAAGCCTCGCTCCTACAAAGATCATGTATTCCTTGTAGGAGCGAGGCTTGCCCGCGAAGGCGGCTTCATGGCTTACGCAAAAGGTACGTATCCATAATCCACCCATTAGCCAGCCGCGCCGCCTTGCGCACTCGCTCGATCTCGTCCGCCACGTCCTTGAGCTTGCCGCTGATGAGGATTTCATCCGGTGTCCCCAGGTAAGCCCCCCAGTAAATCTCTGTCTCCTGATCCGCCACCTGATGGTAGGAATCTTCCGCGTCGAGCATCACCACCAGGCTGTCGGCATCGCTCACCTGCCCTGCCGCCAGCCGGCGGCCCGTCGTGATTTCGAATGAGCGCCCAATCCGGTTCAGCGGCACTTTATGCTGGGCTGCCAATGCCTGAACGCTGGTGATACCGGGGATCACGTCGAACTCGAAGACGCAGCGACCGGACGCCAGAATCGCCTGCAAGATCCGAATGGTGCTGTCGTACAACGCCGGGTCGCCCCACACCAGAAATCCGCCACACTGGCCGTCGGACATTTCCTCATTGATCAGCCGTTCGAAGGTCAGCTGCTTGGCAAGATTCAGGTCTTCCACACTGGCCTTGTAGTCCACCTCTCCGCGCTCGCGCTCCGGGCTGTGGGCTTCAACGAAACGGTAGGTGTGATCAGTGATGTAGCGCTGGCAAATCTCACGGCGCAGGTCGATCAGTTTGTCTTTGCTCTGGCCCTTGTCCATGAGGAAAAACACATCGACGAGGTTCAGAGCCTTCACGGCCTGCATCGTGATGTAGTCGGGGTTGCCGGCACCGATGCCGATGACCATCAGTTTTTTCATCAACAGGCTCCCTCAAGGTCTGTGCCCAACACACGTAAGCGCCAGCGACCATTGAAGCGCAATTCGATGGCTGACAGCGGTTCGACATCGATCAGATTGAACGCGGGACTTTGCAGCACATGGGTCAACGCCGCGCGAATGACAAAAGGGTGGGTGATGGCAACGCTGTGCCCCGGTGTTGCCTCCAGGGTTTTCAGCCAGGCGGCCACCCGCTCGCCGAGTTGCGCTACCGACTCGCCACCGTGAGGCGCCGAACGCGGATCATCGAGCCAGGCCTGCAAGGTCTCGGGTTCGGAACGCTGCAGGTCGTCGATCCGCAAGCCATTCCAGCGCCCGAAATCACACTCCCTCAGCGCCTCGACAATTTCCACGTCATCGGCGAACAACCCGGCGGTTTGCCGGGTTCGCAATTCCGGACCGCAGAACAGGCGCGATGCCTTCTTGAGTCGGGAACCCAACGAACCTCTTGCCGATTGCCAATCCATCTCCACCGGCTCATCCGTAGGAAAACGCGCCAATTTCTGTGCGACGGTTCGAGCGTGGCACATCAGGGTCAAACGGGTCGCCTGCACGAAGGATCACTCGGTAAAAAGAAAGAGAAATGGCGTCACGCCGCCAAGAATCACGCAATTGTGCCGTAAGAAACACGATTGGGGGCTTTTCGTTTTACCCCTTGTCAACGCTTGTCGCCCTTAAAAAACCGCTATCTCCGACACCCCTGTCAGCGAGGACCTACAAGGCTGAGCGACTTTGGTGTAGCCCCCGACATACGGGCATTTCGCCCCATTTTAGGGCCAGAAATGGCCGAGCAAAAATTCACTAGACATGGGGCGATCGTTCCATAAATACTGCCGTAACGGCTAATCTAAACAACATCCTCATCCAGCAGGAGCCCGGATGCCCGCTTCCAGCAACATGCACCACCGCCTCCGCACCCAGAACCCGACCGACAGTGTCAGCATGACGCTGCCTGCGGCAAGCAGCGACTGACTGGATAAGAAAAAGAGTGGCGCCTGGCAAACAGCATCAAGCGACCGCCGATTCAATGCGTGGAAACCGACAGTGATAGTCAGGTTCGTGCCAACCGCCGAACCCTTTGATACAGGAGTGCATCCATGCTGGTCTTACGCCCAGTGGAGTTAACCGACCTGCCCCAGTTGCAGCGACTGGCGCAAGAAAGCCTGGTCGGCGTGACGTCCCTGCCGGACGACACCGAACGCTTGCGCGAGCGGATTCTCGACTCCTGCGCCTCGTTCGATAAAAACGTGCAACAGCATGGCCCGGAAAACTACTTCTTCGTGCTGGAGGACCTGACCACCCGGCGCCTCGCGGGCTGTTCGGAAATCCTCGCCACTGCCGGTTTCGGCGAACCCTTCTACAGCCTGCGCAACCGGCATTTCACCAGCGCCTCGCGAGAACTGAACATCGAGCACGGCGTGCCGGCGTTGTCGTTGTGCCACGACCTCAGTGGCCACACCTTGCTGCGCGGGTTTCACATCGATGCGGCACTGGTGCGCACACCGTCCTCGGAATTGCTGTCACGGGCGCGCCTGATGTTCATCGCCGCGCACCTGCCGCGCTTTGCCGAAGCGGTCATCACCGAAATCGTCGGCTTCAGCGATGAAGAAGGACGGTCGCCGTTCTGGGATGCGCTGGGCAAACACTTCTTCGACCTGCCCTACACCGAGGCCGAGCGCCTTTGCGGGCTGGAGAGCCGGACATTTCTTGCCGAACTGATGCCGCAATATCCGATCTACGTGCCGATGCTGCCCCAGGCCGCGCGGGACTGCATCGGCCGTATTCACCCCGATGGCCAGGAGGCCTTCGATATCCTTGAACGCGAGGGGTTCGAGACCAACAGCTACATCGACCTGTTCGACGGCGGCCCGACCCTGTATGCACGGCTCGCCAACATCCGCTCTATCGCGCAAAGCCAGAATGGCACCGCCACACCGGGCTCGACCATCGATGCCCGCGGACGCTACCTGGTGAGCAACGATTCACTGCGTAACTATCGCGCCATCGTCGCCGATCTGGACTACACCGCCGGGCAACCCGTGGTCCTCAGCACCGAGATGTGCGAGGCACTGAATGTCACCGACGGCAGCCCGATCCGGGTGATCGCGCTGTGAGCATCCTCGCGTCCAGTGCCCAACGACAGCGCTCGAGCCTGCGCGTAGAAGGAGCTGCATCATGATTGTCCGTCCGGTCCAGATCACCGACCTGCCCGCCCTGTTGGCGCTGGTCCAGCAGGCCGGCCCCGGCTTTACCACCCTGCCCGCCAGCGAGGACCGACTGGCGCATCGAGTGCGCTGGGCGCAACGGACTTTCGCGGAACAGGTTGAACGTGCCGATGCCGACTACCTGTTCGTGCTCGAAGACGACGATCAGCAAGTGGTGGGTGTCAGCGCCCTGACGGGGGCCGTTGGCCTGCGTGAGCCCTGGTACAACTATCGAGTGGGACTGACAGTCAGTGCGTCACCGGATCTGGGTATCCGGCGGCAAATCCCGACACTGTTCCTGAACAACGAAATGACCGGGCAATCGGAGATTTGCTCCCTGTTCCTGCGTCACGATCAACGCCACGGCAGTAACGGTCGATTGTTGTCGTTGGCGCGCTTGCTGTTTGCTGCCGAGTTTGCGCACCTGTTCGGCGAGAAGCTCATCGCCGAACTGCGTGGCAGCGCCGACGAGCAAGGCTGCTCGCCATTCTGGGACAGCCTGGGCCGGCACTTCTTCAAGATGGACTTCAACCATGCCGATCACTTGTCGGGGCTGGGCAGCAAATCGTTCATTGCCGAACTGATGCCACGCCAACCGCTGTATACCTGCCTGCTCACCGAACAGGCCCAGGCCGTGATCGGCAAGGCTCACCCGAATACCGAACCGGCATTGAAAATCCTCACCGCCGAAGGTTTCACGCACAAGGGTTACATCGACATCTTCGACGCCGGCCCGGTCATCGAAGCACCGCTGTCGAAAATCCGCACAGTGCGCGACAGCCAGGCGCTATCGCTGGTCATCGGCACGCCAGACGACCAGGCGCCGGTCTGGCTGATCCACAACCGCCGACTGGAAAACTGCCGCATCACCGCCGCCCCCGCCAGGCGGGTGGGCAACAGCCTGATCGTCGACCGGCTCACCGCCAAACGCCTGCAACTGCAACCCGGCAACTCGGTACGCGCGGTGCCGCTGCTCAATCAACAGCAGCAGGCTGCGGCGGCTTGAAGCAACCTCACGCCTCTCAATGGCGGTTTCGATCAGGCCCGCCCTGCAAATTCGTCATCATTCTTCCCCCCTTAGCGTGATAGCCTTTTGTTTTTTCGGCGTTGACACTTTTGCTCAAGCCCTTCCATTCCATTGGTGGAACTCATATGTCCAGGCTTTCACATCAAGATTTACGCCGTAACTTTCGTGAGCTGTTCGCTTCCAAGACCTGCTATCACACCGCGTCGGTTTTCGACCCAATGTCGGCACGCATTGCTGCGGACCTGGGTTTTGAAGTGGGGATCCTGGGTGGGTCTGTCGCATCGCTACAGGTGCTGGGCGCACCCGACTTTGCCCTGATCACCCTCAGTGAGTTCGCCGAGCAGGCCACTCGCATCGGCCGTGTCGCGCAATTGCCGGTAATTGCCGACGCCGACCACGGATATGGCAACGCCCTCAACGTAATGCGCACCATCGTCGAACTCGAACGTGCCGGCATTGCTGCCCTGACCATCGAAGACACCCTGCTGCCGGCGCAATTCGGCCGCAAGTCCACCGACCTGATCGGTGTCGCCGAAGGTGTCGGCAAGATCCGCGCAGCGCTGGAAGCCCGGGTCGACTCGGAAATGGCCATCATCGCCCGCACCCACGCGGGCATCCTGCCGGTACAGGAAATCATCAGCCGCACCCAGCAGTACCAGAAGGCCGGTGCGGACGGGATTTGCATGGTGGGCGTGCGGGACTTCGACCACCTCGAACAGATCGCCGAACACCTGAGCGTGCCACTGATGCTGGTCACTTACGGCAACCCGCTGCTGCGCGACGACAAACGTCTGGCAGAGCTGGGCGTGCGGGTCACCATCGACGGTCATGGCGCTTACTTTGCGGCGATCAAGGCGACTTACGACAGCCTGCGCGAGCAGCGGCAGATCCTCACTCAGACCTCGGATTTGAGCGCTACGGAACTGACGCATACCTATACGCAGCCTGAGGAATACATCCGTTGGGCAGAAGAGTTTATGAGTGTTAAAGAGTGACATTCAGTCGAGTCTGGCGTCGTCATCAAGGTGACGCCAGGCATCAACTTATTATAAATCCCCCTCACTACACCCAACTATAAAACCCTCTTAAGTCAGTTCCATCACAACACTTACACACAACCACTCACATTCATTTACAGCTACAGCCTTGCCCTGCATCACCAGCAGTGCAACTATCTTTACGTCACTACGACAACAAAACCAACCCATTATTATTTTGCGAGAGCACCATGAAAACAACAACCAACAACTGGTGTAGCACACCGCTATTTCACGCTCAAACCAACATCATCAACACATCGACACATAAACTTACTGCACTGTCTTGCATATCCGGATATACACCTCGCCTCAACGTGGGCAATATCCACGAAATCAAACGTTACTGGCAATTGACTGAAGCACCGCAATCTATTAAGTAGCACTACCGACACGTCCGACCAAGTGCTTGGCTTTCGTAGTTTGCAACGCCAGGCACCCCTACTAAATCAAGTTTCAACGTCTAACCACCAAAGTCTCAATACACACATTTTTTTCCAGCAAAAACCTGTACTGCACGCCCGATCGCTGATGGCGGCTATACGCCCACATTCACTCACACACTTTGAGTCAATGGATACGCCTATGATCAAGACCCTTATCAGATCAGACCTTCATCCAGAACAAATTATTAACACTCTCAAGACACTGGATCTGACCACCGAAGTAAAACACTTAGCCGCTTTATTGCATCAGAAAACTGCTGACGACCCCGAACTGTCCAGGGGAGCAGCAATCTTGAGCTCAACCAACATCCATACCGGAACGTTGACTTTGTACTATAACGCAAGTGGCAATATCAGCTTGAAGGCACCTGACAATGCCCCTGTTTCACCGCAACTCTATACGGTGCCGGGTAACAGCATTCTGTTCGCAATCAATGCGCAGTCGTATCGCGTTCAACTTTACGAAGTGGCGGATGACTACCTGATACTCGGACCACAAGTCACGGTCGACGCGGATAACCCCCTGCTCATCGACGGCACAAAAGTTCTGTTTGACAGCAATCCAACAGGGAACGGGCACCCAGCGTTTATCGGCAGCCTTAACTTTCCGGATAAGAGTGCCGATATCCGTGTTTTCGAACGCAGGTCATTACGCAAATGTGCCTGGTTCCCCCACGACAAAAGTGCCGCACATTATCTGGTCAGTCTGGAACTGCTTGAGGCCGTACAAGACCCAGATTCTAGCAAAGTGGCTGAAGAGTTGATTTATCACTATCACCCCGCAGTTGCGTGGAAGGCGTTCCAGCTCATATATGGCGCTGATCCCTGTAACGCTCGGAGATACGTGCCGCAATTGCGGAAGCTGCAAAATACTCATCTGAACCGTTTGCTTGACCAGCACCTGGATGAAGTCGCATGAACCTGAAGACTTTTATCGAGCGCATAGAAGGGTACGATCCGGATCGTGACAAACCACAAATCATTGCCGACCTGCGCGAACTCGCTACCCACAAAACATTACTGAGCGAGCATCTCTACAACACCCTCCAACGCGACGGTTACAACACCAAAAACAGTTTGTATAACGCCTACGCCTTCGTGCTGCACTATTCGGATGCCTACACCGTCCGCTTGGGTTTCTGGGCTCCAGTGACGAGCAAGGATGAGAGCGAAACGTTCATCTACAACTTGAACCACACCCACGATTTTGAGATTTATGCGGTGGGTTACAGCGGCGATGGCTACACCACCGTTATACGCAAAATACTTGATCAGGCGCCATTGCGTGTGGGTATCCGACCTCCCTTAGGCGACGAAACAACACTTAAACTTGCCCAGGACGAAGTACTGCACATGCAACCTTATTACGAAGTACATCGACAACTGCCGCCCCAGTGCATGTCTTCCTCACTAAGCCTGATCATTCATGCTCAGCCGTCAACAACCTCCGCCCAGGCCTGGTGTTTCGACGAGGACTACCTGCCGACCTATCCCGGCATTGCAACGCAGGAAACAGCGTTCTACGAACAGACGTTGTCGCTGCTGGGTCTGGAATAGTCAGATTGAGAATCGGCGAGAACTCGTTTGTGCGGTTCGGCGAAGGCAGCGGTTTAAAACGTAAAGGATGTCCCCGGTTTCTACCGACCGAAGCCCGCTCCCACATGGGGATTTGTGCAGGCTTTCAAACCGGGTCGAACAGTTCGTGACGAGGCTCGCCCTCGCCGCTACAGATGACGCGATTACGGCCGGTGGTCTTGGCCTGGTAAAGCGCCTGATCGGCGTCGTTGAGCCAGAGCGTCGCGTCTGTGTGCGCCTGGGTGAAAGCGGCCAGGCCGATGCTCAGGCTGACTTTCAGCGCCGGGCTCTGTTCGTAACTGAGAGTGGCGAAACGATCCCGCAGGGCATCCATGGCCGCCGCGGCGCTGCCGAGCGCAAGGTCCGGGAGAATCACACAGAACTCGTCACCGCCGTAGCGGCCGGCCACGTCAGTCGCCCGAAGGTTCTGTTTGAGCACCTTGCTCAACTGCCGCAAGACGATATCGCCGGCGACATGCCCGTAGGTGTCGTTGATGGCTTTGAAGTGATCGACGTCGATCAACGCAATAGCCCCACCCCGATTCTGGCGTTTACAGCGCTGGAATTCGACTTCCAACTGGTCCTTCCAGGCACCATGGTTGAGCAGGCCGGTGAGGCTATCGGTGCGACTCAGGGCGAGCAATTCGCGCTTTTGCCGGCCAAGCGTGGTGGCCTGGCGAAAGCAGATCCAGCCCAGCGCCAACGGATACAGACACAGCAAGGGTAAACAGGCGTACAGCTGCAGCTGACTGGTTTCAGGAATGAAGGCCGGCGCAAACAGAAAGTATCCGACGCAAACGCCCAGAAGTTGCGCAACCGTGCCCACCAGCAGGAATCGCAAACCGCCAATGGCCACATTGTTCATCGCCATCATGGCAATGGTGGTTGCGCTGGGCAGCGGATTGAATTGCATGGCGGCGACCCAGAAGCCGCCGAGAAAGGCATCGACCAGCAGGTTACGGTGTTCGGCGTGGTAGGGAACCTTCGCCCGACGCGCCCATTGGTAGGCCACGTGTGGCCAGAAGATTCCGTTGAAGAGCATCATCGCCCAGACCCACAATGGCGGATCAAGCGGGTACATCGCGGCGACCACACACACCAGTCCCGCGGCTAGCCCCAGGCTTCGCGATGCATAGAGCCTCCTGGCCAGTGAAAGTCCTTTTCCTCCCGTTTTTCCCATAAGGCCTCTGTACCGCTGAACGGAACCTGATCACACCTGGGGTTGCGGGTGTGCTCGAAGTCTAACAGGGCAACGTCAAATAGCCATCACCGGCCAGCAGTCTGAATACCGCGGTATAGACAGGAGGCGAGCCCCGAATGTTTGGCTATACCTGAAGAGACAAATAACGAGAAAAAAGGAGGCCCATGCAGACTTTCCAAGTGTTGATCATCGGCAGCGGTTTCGGCGGCCAGTGTGCGGCGATCAATTTGCTCAAGGCCGGCATCGATGATTTTCGTCTGTTGGAACGTCGGGACTTCTTCGGCGGCACCTGGTGCCAGAACACTTACCCCGGCGCCGCCGTCGATGTGCCCTCGCCGCTGTATTCGCTGTCCTTTGCGCCCTATCGCTGGACGCAAATGTTCGCCGAACAAGCCGAATTGCACCGCTACACGCAGCACGTGGTGGAGCAATTCGGCCTGCGCGACAGGGTGGAACTGGAGGCGAACGTCGAACGCATCGAATGGGACGACGACGCCAAACGCTGGGCGGTGCACACCGCCAGCAAAGGCACGTTCTACGCGCAGTTCCTGATCAACGCCACAGGGCCGCTGAGCCAGCCCGTCGTCCCACGCTTCGAGGGCCAGGAGCGCTTTCAGGGCAAGACTTTTCATACCAACCATTGGGATCACGCCTACGACTATCGGCATAAACGCGTCGCCATCGTTGGCAGTGGCGCCAGCGCGGCCCAGGTGATCCCGGCGATTGCTCCGGACGTCGCGCATTTGCATGTATTCCAGCGCACACCGCACTGGGTGCTGCCACGGGGCGACCGCACTTTTGGGCCTTTCCAGCGCTGGTTGCTCGGCCTCAAACCCGCCTACAAGCTGCTGCGCTGGATGATCTACTGGCAATTCGAAACCCGGGTGATTGCCTTCAAATATTCGAAACCGGCCATCCGCATGGTCCAGCAACACGCCCTGCGCTTCCTCAAACGACAAGTGCCCGACCCTGAACTCAGACGAAAACTGACACCGGACTACGCCATCGGCTGCAAGCGAGTCATTGTTTCAAGCACCCTGTACCCGGCACTCGGCCGCGACAATGTGACCTTGCACAGCCGCGAGCAAGGCATTGCCGCCATCGACGAAACCGGCATCGTCACGCAGGACGGGCAGCACATCGACGTGGACCTGATTGTCTGGTCCACCGGTTACGACGCCACTGACGGCGTCATTTCCTACCCGGTCAGCGGAAAAAACGGCAAGCAACTCAGGGATTTCTGGGCGACCTACCCTCGCGCCTACCTCGGCACCAGCCTGCCGGACTTCCCCAACCTGTTTATCGTCACCGGCCCCAACACCGGCATCGGCCACACGTCGGCGCTGTTCATCATCGAATCGCAGATGAATTACATCCTCGACTGCATTCGCACGTTAAAAGAACAGGGTTTGCGCAGCATCGAAGTACGCCCCGAGGCAGAACGTACCTACACTGAAATGATCCACCGGGAGATGGAACGCACTGTATGGAAGTCAGGAGGCTGCCACAGTTGGTATCAAAGCAAGAGCGGTCATGTAATCGCCATGTTTCCGGGGTTCAGTTTCAGCTACCACCGATTGACCCGGGCACTGAAACCCGCCGATCACATGCTGTCCTGATCAGAGAGAAGGGAGACGCCTGATGCTTTTGTTGGTTGTCGCTATCGCAGTTTTCGCGGCCTGGAGCTGGTTGAGCTACCCGGCCATCGGTTATTGGCTCTATGACTTGAACATGGCGGCCGAAGCCAAGCTGTATCGGCTGCACAAAATCGTCGTGCCCATCGCCGAAATGACCGTCTCGACCTGGCAAGGCGGGCCTTATGAAGCATCAAGCAGTGTGCTGATGCTCCACGGCTACAGTGCCGACAAGAACATCTGGCTGCGTTTCGCCCGGCACTTTGTCGGCACCTACCGGGTGATCATCCCCGACATCGCGGGGCATGGCGAAACCGGCTTCAAGGCCGGCGGCGGTTATGACATTCCCTTGCAGGCCAAACGAATGATCCAGTTGCTCGACGTCTGCGGCGTCGAGAAGGTCCACGTGATCGGCAACTCGATGGGTGGCTACATGGCGGCCTGGCTCGCGGCCACCTACCCGGAGCGCATCGCGTCGGTCGCGCTGATCGACCCGGCCGGTGTCACCGCACCCGAAATCAGTGACCTGGAACGCCACCTGGCCCAGGGGCACAACCCGTTCCTGGTTCACTCCCGAGAAGAATTTCGGCGCTTCTACGCCATGACCATGGCCGAACCACCGTGGGTGCCCGGCGTGGTGCTGGACGCCATCGCCCAGCGTTATGAACAGTCCCGGGATGAGTTGGCAGAAATCTTCAGCGACTTTCGCGCCAGCCCGCCGATGGAGCCAAAACTGCCCGACATCAAGTGCCCGGCGCTGCTGCTGTGGGGGCGCAAGGACCGCTTGATCGATGTCAGTAGCGTGGCGATCTGGAGCAAAGGCATCGAGGATCTGCGTGTAGAAATCTGGGACGGCATCGGCCATATGCCGATGGTCGAAGAACCAGGGAGCACGGCGCGGCTATATCGGGAGTTTTTGGCATCCCAGCGCTCGGAAAGCCCTCAGGACCAGAGGATGCATTGAGCAAGCAGTCCTTGAAAGAATGAAGTTCGTAAGATTCTTCGTTTGTCGGCGGCGCTGAAGGCTGCGATCTTTTCCGCATCCTTTACGTCACCGCGCCAGGAATTTTTTCATGAGCCACCCGAGCTTTGTCAGCCCTGACCTGATCCGCCAACGCTTCTCCAAAGCGATGTCCGACATGTACCGCGAAGAAGTGCCGCTGTACGGCGCGCTGATGGAACTGGTGGAACAGACCAACCGCCATGTACTGGAGAGCGACCCGCAGATCGCCCGACAGTTGAACAGCACCGGCGAAATCCAGCGCCTGGACCTGGAGCGTCATGGCGCCATCCGCGTCGGCACCGCCGCTGAACTGGCCACCCTCGCCCGGCTGTTTGCGGTGATGGGCATGCAACCGGTCGGCTATTACGACCTGACCCCGGCCGGCGTGCCGGTGCATTCCACGGCGTTCCGCGCGGTGCATGAAGCCGCACTGCAGGTCAGCCCGTTTCGAGTGTTCACCTCGTTGCTGCGTCTGGAATTGATCGAAGACCTTGAGCTGCGCGCCTTTGCGCAATCGGTGCTGAATAAGCGCTCGATCTTCACGCCAAAAGCATTGAACCTCATTGATCGTGCCGAAACCGAAGGTGGCCTCACCGAGCCCGAGGCCCAGGACTTCGTCGAGCAAGCGCTGGAAACCTTCCGCTGGCACCACAGCGCGACGGTCACCGCCGAGCAGTACCAGAAACTCAGCGCCCAGCATCGCCTGATCGCCGACGTGGTGGCGTTCAAGGGGCCGCACATCAACCACCTGACGCCGCGCACGCTGGACATCGACATCGTGCAGGCGCAAATGCCGGCCCACGGCATCACCCCTAAAGCGGTGATCGAAGGCCCGCCCCGCCGGCAGTGCCCGATCCTGTTGCGTCAGACCAGTTTCAAGGCGCTGGACGAGCCTGTCGCCTTCACCGATCAGGCCGAAAGTCGCGGCAGCCACAGCGCCCGTTTCGGTGAAATCGAGCAGCGCGGCGCGGCGCTCACACCTAAAGGGCGGACACTGTATGACCGTTTGCTCAATGCTGCTCGCGACGAACTCGGGGACTTCCCCAACGAAGGCAACGCCGCACGCTATAACGCGCTGATGACGCAGCATTTCAGCGAATTCCCTGACACCGTCGAGGGCATGCGCCTACAGGAACTGGCGTACTTTCGCTATTTCGTGACGGAGAAAGGCGTCGGAGCGCAGGCGCTTAAATCCTTGTCGCTGGAAGATCTGCTCAGCGGTGGCTATTTGCGGGTTGAACCGCTGGTTTACGAAGATTTCCTGCCGGTCAGCGCGGCTGGGATTTTTCAGTCGAATCTGGGGGATGCCGCGCAAACCCACTACGGCGAGCATTCGAATCGGCAAGCCTTCGAGCAAGCCCTGGGACGATCGACCATTGATGAGTTGGGGTTGTATGCCGAGACGCAACGGCGTTCGATCGAGGAATGCTTCGCAACGCTCCGTTAATCACCACCTAACCCTGTAGGAGCCGGCTTGCTGGCGATGGGGCCCTTGGATTTGTATTGCTCTTAAGGGCCTTATCGCCAGCAAGCCGGCTCCTACAGGTTTTATGGCGATCTTCAGTACCTATTTCAGCTTCGCCAGCAGCGCTTCAGCCGCCACCTCGGACGACGCCGGATTCTGCCCGGTCAGCAGCAGACCATCGGTCACCACATAACTCGCCCAGTCATCTCCCTTGGAATAAATCCCGCCCTTCTCCTGGAGCATGTCCTCCACCAGAAACGGCACCACATTGGTCAGTTGCACCGCCTCCTCCTCGGAGTTGGTGAAACCGGTCACACGCTTGCCTTTGACCAGCGGTTGACCATCCGCGCCCTTGACGTGACGCAACACGCCCGGCGCATGGCAGACCAAAGCAACCGGCTTGCCCGCATTGTAAAACGCCTCGATCAATGCGATCGAAACCTTGTCTTCAGTCAGATCCCACAACGGGCCATGCCCGCCCGGATAGAAAACCGCATCGTAATCTTCGGCTCGCACGCTGCCGAGCAACGCGGTGGACGCCAATGCGGACTGGGCTGCAGAATCCTTGCGAAAACGCTCCGTCGCAGCGGTCTGCGCATCGGGCTCATCGCTTTTGGGGTCCAGTGGCGGCTGGCCTCCCTTGGGCGACGCCAGCGTCAGCTGAGCGCCGGCGTCTTTGAAAGCGAAATACGGTGCCGCGAATTCCTCCAGCCAGAAGCCGGTTTTCTTACCGGTATTGCCCAATTGATCGTGGGACGTCAAAACCATCAGGATTTTCATGTCGCGCTCCTTGAATGTGGGAAATGTACGGTTATCTCAGCGCAGATTTGACCACCCGGCTGCGCAGTTCGTTGCACTTGTTACACGGGTTCTCTCAGTGATGGCCAACCGCCTTGATGCGCAAGAAGTTGCGCAATCGACCGAGCAAATCGTCCGGTTTCACTGCACAACATCCGGCTAATCAGGGCCTCCAGCCGAGTGCGCAAGAAGTTGCGCAGTGCTGCGCAACTTCTTGCGCACATTACGCGTAGAGCCTTGCGCGGGGTTTCAAAAACAGTCGCAAAACAATCTCAACGCCTTGTTTTATATGGTTTTTATCGTTTGTGGCACGGACCTTGATAACAGTCATGCACCCACCGGGCGATACCGCCTCCCGGGCACCTTTATTTATTCAGCAAGGAGAGCATCCATGGCAACACCAGCGTACATGTCCGTTACTGGCGAAAAACAAGGCCTGATCACTGCCGGCGCCTTCACTGCCGACTCCGTTGGCAACACCTACCAGGAAGGCCACGAAGACCAGGTCATGGTTCAGGCTTTCAGCCACGACGTGATCATCCCGCGTGACCCGCAATCCGGCCAACCGACCGGTCAGCGCGTACACAAGCCAGTCGTGATCACCAAGGTCTACGACAAGGCTTCGCCTCTGCTGCAAGCGGCTCTGACCTCCGGCGAGCGCATGAGCGAAATCGTTATCCAGTGGTTCCGTACTTCGGCTCAAGGTACTCAAGAGCACTACTACACCACCAAACTGGAAGACGCGATCATCGTCGCCATCAACAACAAAATGCACAACTGCCAGGATCCAGGCAACTCGCACTTCACCCACCTGGAAGAAGTGCAGTTCACCTACCGCAAAATCACCTGGACCCACGAAGTATCCGGTACTTCGGGTTCCGATGACTGGCGTGCTCCAGTCGTTTAATTACGGCTGATCGTTACAAGCATCGGCCAGCTCTGCTGGTCGATGTTGTTTACGCCCCTCCAGAATTTCGCGTGCGTTGATCCGCTTTGCGGTTGTCGACGAACGCCGCTCCACAGCACGAGGAACAAGGGATGTTCGCGCCGGCCAATCAGACTCACTTTGCCCTGACCATCGAAGGTCTTTCCAGCGACTTCCAGGTTTTATCCCTGCAAGGTCGGGAAGCCATCAGCCAGCCGTTTGTGTTTGAGGTGGAACTGGTCAGTGAAAAGCCGTCCCTGGACCTCGAAAGCCTGCTGCACAAACCGGCCTTTTTGCAGCTCTCGCCCGACGGCAGCGGCATTCATGGCCAGATCTATCGCGCCGCCCAGGGTGATTCCGGCAAACGCCTGACCCGCTACGCGGTGACCCTGCGCCCGCAACTGTCCTACCTCGCGCACCGCATCAACCAGCGCATCTTCCAGAACCTCACCGTGCCGAAAATCATCGGCCTGGTCCTCGAAGAGCACGGCATCCAGAGCAATGCCTATCAATTCAAAGTCGGGGCGATTTATCCCGAGCGCATCTACTGCGTTCAGTACGATGAATCGGACCTGCAATTCGTCCAGCGCCTGTGCGAGGAAGAAGGTATCCACTACCACTTCGAGCACAGCGCCACGGCCCACAAACTGGTGTTCGGCGATGACCAGACGGTGTTCCCGAAACTCGCGCCCGTGGCCTATCAGCAAGACTCCGGCATGGTCGCCAGCGACCCGGTGATCAAGCGCTTCGACCTGCGCCTGGAAACCCGCACAAGCCGCATCACCCGCCGCGACTACGACTTCGAAAAACCGCGCATCAACCTCGAAAGCGAACACCGTGGCGACGCCCTGCCCGACCTCGAAGACTACGATTACCCTGGTCGCTTCATCGACCGCGAACGCGGCAAGCACCTGGCCAAACGTGCCCTCGAACGTCATCGCAGCGACTTCCAGCTGGCCGAAGGCAAAAGCGATCAGCCGTTGCTGGTCAGCGGCCATTTCCTGGCCCTGACCCAACACCCGAAAGCTAAATGGAACGACCTGTGGCTGCTGACCGAAGTCCTGCACGAAGGCAAACAGCCGCAAGTGCTGGAAGAGTCGGTCACCAGCAGCACGACCAACCTGAAAGACGACTTCCATCAGGGTTATCGCAACCGCTTCCAGGCCACTCCGTGGGACGTGCCGAACCGCCCGCCGCTGACGCAGAAGAAACCGCGCATTCTCGGCAGCCAGAGCGCCGTGGTCACCGGGCCCAAAGGTGAAGAAATCCACTGTGATCAGTACGGCCGCGTCAAAGTGCAATTCCACTGGGACCGCGAAGGTCAGGCCGACGACAAGACCAGCTGCTGGCTGCGCGTCTCCTCCGCCTGGGCCGGTGCTCACTACGGCGGCATCGCCATCCCGCGCATCGGCATGGAAGTGCTCGTCACGTTCCTCGAAGGCGACCCCGACCAGCCGCTGATCAGCGGCTGCCTGTACCACAAGGAAAACGTCGTCCCGTACGCCCTGCCGGCGAACAAGACCCGCACCACCTTCAAAACCCTGAGTTCACCGGGTGGCGCAGGCTTCAACGAACTGCGCATCGAAGACAAGAAAGGCCAGGAACAGATCTTCCTCCACGCCCAGCGCGACTGGGACGAAAACGTCGAACACGACCAGAAGATCCGCGTCGGCAACGAACGCCACGACACCGTGGAGAAGAACAGCTACAGCGAATTCAAGGCCGAAGAACACCACACCGTTTATGAAGACCGCAAAGTCGAAGCCCGCGCCAACGACCACCTGACCGTGGGCGTGAACCAGCACATCAAGATCGGCACCGGGCAACTCATCGACGCGGGCCAGGAAATCCACCTGAGCAGCGGCATGAAAATCGTGCTCGAAGCCGGCAGCGAACTGACCCTGATCGGCGGCGGCAGCTTCATCAAGATCGATGCCGGCGGCGTCACCATGAGCGGGCCGGCGATCAACATGAACTCTGGTGGCGGACCGGGCAGCGGGACGGGGGCGGCGCCGATATTGCCGGGGCCGTTGAAGCAGGCGGATGCGGATAAGGCCGGGCAATTGCTGGTGCCCGCGCAGCGCCAAGCGTTGATGCAGAAGAAGCCGATCTGCGCAATTTGCGAGAAGGCCAAACTGGAGGCGCAAAATGCTTAAGTCCGACTGGACGCTGGAAAACGGGTTGCCCCAAGGCCTGCCGTGGAATGGCACCGTCGGATTGTTGCTGGATGGCGTCAGCGTCGAGAAACTGCCCCAGCACCTTTATCAATGGTCGGATGACCCGGTGTTCGAGCCTCTCTACCTCGGCACCCAGTGGGCGGAATTGGGCGACGTCTCGCCGTGCCTGGTTCAGATAAATGCGCAGAGCAATCCCATCCTCGCGAAGTTTCTCGCCGAGCCCCGCCAGGAGTGGGGCTACCTGGTGTTCAGCGATCAACCCTGGACACAAATGGTCGAGCACTTCCGCTGGCTGACCAGCGTCATGCACCCTCAGGGTGAAGAAGTCCTGCTGCGCATCGCCGACCCAGCAGTGGCCCACGCATTGCTCAGTCACGCCGAGAGCATCAAGGACCCTACCCTGTTCGGCCCCTGCTCGCAGATCGTCGCCGCCGACGCGGCATTGGGTTGCTGGCACATCAACCAGCGACCGGGCAAGGCCCCCGAGCCGAACCACAGCAAACGCTATCGCTTGAGCGACGAGCAACTCAGCCAACTGGATGAAGTGAATTTCCGCAGCATCGTCCTGCGTCTCGACCAGCACATGCACGAATACTTCCCGTCCTATCAGGCACAATCGATGCCGCTGCACCGCTGGGAACACCTGCACGCACTGGCCTCGACCTCCTACGATCGCGGCTTCAACACCGAACTCGACATCACCCTCTACGCCAACATTCACGGGTTCCTCGGCGAGCGAGCGCTGGAGGAGCATCCGGACCTGGATGCGATACTCAAGACCCCGTCGGAACAAACGCCCGCTCAGAGACTCGAACGGGTCGCTGATATTGCCCAGGAACGGGCCGAAACCCTGCACAGGAATCAAGGATGACCACGCCAACATCGGCCGGCAAAAGCCCGAATAACGTTGCAAAAAGCCAGGACGACGGCAAGTGCTCCCTGGGTGGCTGCCCCCTGATGAAGGCCAAGATCCAGCTCATCCCGCTGCGTTATGGCCTCGTCGAACGGCTCGACCCATCCAGTGCACTGGCGATGCCATACAAGACCACTTCACGTCCTCTGGGCATTCGCTTGATCCGCGATGGCTGGCTCTACGTCATCGTCGACAAAAAACCTCAAGCCGTCATGCACGAATACCGCATCCAGAACGGCATCGTGACCCAACTGCTGTGGGAAAAAGGCGAGATCACCGCCAACAAACGCGAAAGCAACGTAGGCGAAGCCGTGTTGGTCTTCCCGCGTTCGAGCAAGCTCTACGTCAACTACTCCGAAGTGCAATGGACCGCCGCCAAATGCGCGCAGGTCATCAAGCACAAGTCCGAGCGTGAATACTTCATGCAGGCAGTGGACCTGACCAAGGCTGATCCGGAGAAAGGCGCGGCTAATCTGCTGACGCCGAGTCAGGCGGAGAAGTGGATTGCGGAAGTGGCGGAGCAGCCGAGCAAATCACCGGCAGCTGCAGGGGCTAAACCAGAGGAAAGCAAAGACTATCTCTGGGAACAAGCGTCGCACTTCAAGAAAACTCAGCTGGGTGCGCTGAAAAAACAAGTGAACGCGGAAAACGAGCGTGATCACCTGTACCTGGTTGTGCAAGACGATTTAGGTGTTCTGCGCGACCTTGCCGAGCATCAGGATTTGGTAACTGGCTGGATCAGTGACTGGAGTGACGCTGAGGCCAATCAAAAGAAGTATGTGTTTGGTTGCTACATCGAATCGTTGTACACCGTTACGACCGCAAATCTCTCCAATGCCGCAAAAGCAGATCCTCGCTTCGCAAAGCTTAATGACGAGACAAGCCCTGAGCAGCGACAAAACATCGTCGACTACGTGAATGTAAAAAACCAAACACAATGGTCTGGTGTAGGTACTCATAAAAGTGCTATCACCACTGCAAAAATGCGGATGCGCACAAATCTTGGCCCCCTGTATCCTCGTTACGAGGATCTGATTGAATCAATCGAAGATAATGCTGATGATGCACTTAATGGCGCCAAGATGGGGCAACAAGGCATCAATGACCTGATTGACCGCCCTGCAATGGAGGCATTCCTTAAACAACAAAGGGCTCAACTCAATCGTTGGAATAATCGTCTCGACCTAATCACCGACGATCGAATCAAGCTAGTTTGCGAAGGTCGATTCTATCGTTCCGCCTGGTATTATGACCCAAACTTCAGCAACCAATTGGAAAGCTCCTTGAGTGCTGAATATGCATGCATGAAAGATATTTGTCGAACCGACAAAGCTACCAAAGCAATTGCAGACCTAATAGAAAAAGAGCCTGGCTTTACCGTTCCTACGTTCTTCACACTTAGCCTATCTGATCGAAAAGACTTTCAAGCCAAACTAGCATCACTTTTCAAATATGCACGGGATGGCTGGAAAGCAAACAAAGACTTTAAAGCAGCACAAAAAACCATAGAAGAATACAAAGAACTAGTAAGCAGCAAACTAGCTGCAACTATGAATCTGGGTCCTGACGGCATTACCTTTGATCAACTCCGCAACACTGCCTATGACCCAGCGAAGCAATTGAAACTTGCAGATGCAATGGAAGAGGCCATGCAGGGCCTTGGTAACGGACGCACCATTGACCCCGCCAAATTCCTTCGACGGATTCCCGGCGCTGCTTGGATTGATATATTCCGAGCATTTAATCAAGGTGGAATCACACTATCCTTTGCTTCCGCCGATCAAATTCGACGCTTCGAAGCCGACATGGAAAAGCTCTCGGAGCTTCGTCAAGAGATGTCAACTCTCAAAAACAAAATCAAACAAACTTTAGCAAGCGAACGAAAAGGGAGAGCTCCCAAAGGTAGTCATCGTTCGCTAGTTTCTCAACGAAAAGCGATACAACAGTCAGTAGCACCATTGGAATCAAAAGTAGCGCAAGCTATGAGTCCGATTGGAGAAGCACCAGGAAAGACCGGAATAAAAATAGCCGGTCTAAATAGTTCACAAGTAACTGAATTCCACCGAATGGCTGAAGATAGCCGACTGAGAAAGCAATACAAAGGCCTGAGCGCAGATGTCTACAAATCCGCTGGCGGCGACTTGTTCGCTTCTGCGGCCTTTGTTATGCAGGCGATTAATTTTATTGTAGTTCTCGGAGAAGTAAGAAGAAAAGAAACCAGGGATAGATCAGATGTCATATCATTTTTTAATGCGCTATTTTCCACCGTTGGGGGAGGATTTGCAGCGCTTCAAGGTATAGCAAGTACCAGCCTTTCGGTCGCGGTAAACAATTACACTAGTGTTGCAGGAAAAATTAAGTATGCCGCGCGCCTTGGCAAGCTGACTGGTTTCCTGGGGCTTGGAGGCTATGGATTTAGCACAGCAGCAGCTGTACTTAGCCTATCAGGAGAAAAAGGGTCGATTGCAAGATGGACTGAAGCAATGAGAACTGGCGATAGTGCCAAGCTGGCAGGTGCAAGCATGACTTTGGCTGGTGATTCTGGACAAGTTGTGGTAAACGGTTGGGCAACGACTCAGACAGCTCATAGTCTATTCAAAGCAACTACTACACTTAATGAAGCTAGAGCGGTGGCTTGGGCAACTGCAGGAGCAAGGGTATTGAGCATCGCAGCAAGGGCAAACTTAATCGGTTTAGTGCTGACAGGTTTGCAGTTGGGCGGAGAATGGATCTATAACCGCAACAACAAAACTGAATTAGATAACTGGCTACAAAAAGGTGCCTGGGGAAAAAAAAGCAACAATAACAGCTTAGATAAGGAGCGCCTACTCTTAGCGGACATTACTGGCGCCCCCAAAGTCACATTACGAAAAATCAATAATCAATCGATGGCTGTGCTTAGCATCCCAAGCATGACGGCTCGAGAGTTAGATGCAGCAGGTCTTGGAATTTCCGCCTACTGGATGAATAATCTCCAGCGAAACGACTGGGAGGCCTGGACTGAGCCGATGCTATATCAGCTAAACCTTATCAGCGACCAAGATGCACCACTAGAGTTAGGCTTGGAAATATTTCAGCATGAAGCAAATGCCCAGAGCGGTCTTGCTATTAAGCTTCGCTATCGACCACTTCCAAGCTCGGATGTTATACGAGAGAAAAAATTCGAGACACTGACATTGAATGCTGGCAATGATAAGGAAATACCCCCAACATCGATTTTGCGGACTCGCAAGGAAAACTCTCCTTGGGCACTCATAACCCATGACTATTTAAGTACATCCACCCAATCTCAAATATCCGGTTAATCAGATGCCAGCACCTGACAATAACATAATCGACGAAATCAATATAAAACTTCAAAGACCGACAGCCGGAGAAGTACGTAAATTTGCGACGGGTGAGGCCGTATTTCTGGCTCCACTCCCCGTCCCTACTGGCGACACCCCTATGGACTTAGACGGAAGTTTCATAGAAATCAATGAATCTTTTCTCGACATTGGAAGCAGTAATTTCAACAAGGCATTTCAAACACAAGCCATGATTGGACTCGTCATGGCTTTTATAATTACATGCGTTGTGATCGGCCCCCTTATCATTGGCCTAACAGCTTTTGGGGATCCTTATGGCCGAAGCTTTTCAGATAATTTTTTAGAGTTTTTCTTTCCAGGATTGGAATTTGCTATGTGGGGGGCCTTGGGTTTCTCAGCTATGGGGATTTACGTAATTCTCAGCAGTACTTTTAATAAAACTCGAAGCCGTCCAATCCGCTTCCATCGACAACGACGTGAGGTTTGCTTCTTTCCCAACGGGTCCGACGAGCAGGTCATCCAGCCATGGGAAGAAATGGTCTCATGGCTTTCCGTCAGCACGGGTGTTACAGGTGTAGGCGTCATGAGCAATTACACTTTTGGAATGGCATTCGACGACCAAAAACGTAATAAAGTGCACTTCGTTAACCAACAAGTTATGACGCCGACGCATGCATTAAGCAAGTGGGAAGCAATACGTATCTATATGGAAAAAGGCCCGAAATTTTGCCCCGGCAAGGCGCCATATGAAGGTCGACACACATTCGATCAACAACGCGAAACCATTAGTCAGGAATACCGCGAAGGCGACCGCTCCGCGCTTGGAGTTGGTTGGTGGTACTTTTCCCATCTAATCACCTTGTGGCGCTTTCCGTACTGGGTAGCGGAATGGGACCACCGCTACAGCATGAAGTCCTTACCTAACTCCATTGCTGAATGGTCAAAATCTCTACCGCCTGAGCAGTGGGCCAAGCCGAGTCAAGCTCTAAAAGAGCAAAGCGCCAAGATCGAGAAGGCTTTTACTCAGGGACAAGATTTCATGACTTACTTCAAGGCAAATCTAAACGCAAACAAGACAGAAGAATCGATAAATAACTGAATGAAAACGATGAGCCGCGTCCTTGAAGCATAAATACGACCGACTACCTCATGCCGGAGACTTTGAAAGTGAATCCGGCACAGAGATTGTCTACCTATCACCTAGGCCCGTCCCTACAGGTCTGCCGCTTTTCAGTGCGCGCCAACTGCACCGTAACACCAATGAAACCTTTCTAGACTTTGCTGTCGGGCAAGGCAATTTTGAATTTATGGCTAGAATTGGTATCGGCGCGGTCATACTCATTGTCACTTTGCTATTTTTTTTCTCTGCTTTCGCCTCTTACCTTAGAAGAAACGCAGAGCCATTTTTGAGTGGTTGGCTCAGCTTTTTTTTCAACCCTGTACTTTGGTTGATTATTGGCGCTATCGCACTTACCTATATTTATTTCTTCCATCAAGCCGCTCGACAAGTTTCAGCACACCCACCTGTTCGCTTTAACAGGCAGCGCCGCGAAGTCGTATTTGTACCTCAAAAGGGCCATAAACCACGATATGTACCTTGGGAAGATGTTATAGCCTGTGTCTCAGTGGGAAAACTCATTACCCAATATGCAGTGATGCCAGAATACAAACTTATGATTGGCCTGCGGGATGCCGGCACCGGAAATGTATTGTGGTCCGTTATACCCAGCAGTAATTTGAGCCTTGCCGTTTCTGAGTGGGAGGCAATTCGTGCCTATATGGAGGAAGGTATGTCTGCCCTCCCCCCAGATCAATCGGACGAACTAGAGGAAGGCTCCGTCGAATTCTTCCATCTGTGTCGTCGTAGTTATCGAGCAAATCACTCATTTCTACGTTACACCTGGGGCTTTTTGACAATACAATTTTTTAGCGGCTGGACAATACCGTGCTACATATCTGGTTGGGTGAACCGTCGGCCAAAAGCAGGTTTTCCTAAAGAAGTCCTGGAATGGTCAAGACCTCTCCCCACTGAGCAACACGCTCTGCCGAGCGAAGCGTTGCTCGAGGAAAGCGCTGAAATCCGGAAGGCCTTTGCCAAAGGGCAAAACCTGCTGGATTACTTCAAGGTGAAATTTTCCGAACCGGCTAACGAGCCCACAGTGGATGCATCCTAGGCCGAATACCGTTTATGGCTTTCCGAATGACACCTATCTCTGCGCAGCACGACGAGTTCGATATTAAACAGCAGCGCCCTGCTGCCGGTGAAACTCGTCGTTTTGCTACAGGAGAGGCTCTATTTTTTTCGCCACTGCCGGTGCCTACCGGGCAAATCCCAATGGATCTCGGCGGCAGCTTCGTTGAAGTCAACGACACCTACCTGGACTTGGGCAGCAGCAACCCCACCAAATCTTTCCAAGCACGTTTAGCTGTTTCGCTTCCTACAGTCGTAGTTCTCGTTTGTCTGTTTGTTCTCCCAACCTTGATGGGCTTCGCAGCATTCATAAATCCATTCGGTAGAAGCTTTTGGTTTTACTTCAGCGATTTTTTTGAGTTTGGACTATCACTAGCGCTCTGGTGTGGAGGAGGAGCAGCGCTGATCGGCCTGTACGCGATTATCAGCACCACCAGAAGCAAAGCCCGTACCCGACCTATTCGATTTAACCGTCAACGCCGAGAGGTCTGTTACTTCCCGGATGGTTCCGACGAACCAGTGATCCAGCCTTGGGAAGACACGGTTGCGTGGATATCAGTCAGCACCGGATTTACAGGAGTAGGCGTAATCAGTAGCTACACCTTTGGCATGGCCATAGATAATCCCAAGGCCGATACGGTGCACTTTTTTGTACAAGAGGTCATGACTCCTATTCATGGACTAGGCAAATGGGAAGCCATACGTGTCTACATGGAAAAAGGTCCAGAATTCTGCCCTGGCAAAGCACCCTACGAGGGTCGTCACACCTTCGATAAAGAACGACAAGACATGCATGAGGAATACCAGCACAACGAGCGTTCCGCTTTAGGCGTTGGCTGGTGGTACCTGACACACCTGATCACTTGGTGGCGTTTTCCGTACTGGGTAGCGGAATGGGACCATCGTTTCAGCATGAAGTCTCTACCTGAATCCATTGCTGAGTGGTCTAAACCTTTACCGTCTGAGCAATGGGCCAAGCCGAGCCAAGCTTTGAAAGAGCAAAGCGCCAAGATCGAGAAGGCTTTTGCTCAGGGACAAGATTTCATGACTTACTTCAAGGCAAATCTAAACGCAAACAAGACAGAAGAATCGATAAATAACTGAATGGAAACGATGAGCCACGTCCTTGAAGCATAAATACGACCGACTACCTCATGCCGGAGACTTTAAAAGTGAATCCGGCACAGAGATTGTCTACTTATCACCTAGGCCAGTGCCTACAGGTCTTCCGCCTTTCAGTGCTCGCCAGCTGCATCGTGACACCAACGATGTCTTTCTGGACTTTGCAGTCGGCCGTGCAAATTTCGAGTTCATGGCTCGTGCAGGCATCGGTTCGGTAATGTTCATCACCCTCTTCTTCCTTTTTGTATCAGGTTTTGGCTCGTGGCTGAGAAGAGACGTTCAGCCTTTCTGGACCAGTTGGATAGATTTTTTTACAAACGCCTACGTCCAGGGATTCATCTGGTGTCTTTCCGCTGTTTACGTTTGTATATTTTGTTATGCAGTCCGCCAGATCACTGTTCACCCCCCTATCCGCTTTAACCGACAACGCCGTGAAGTTGTGTTCGTACCAAAAAAGGGAGCCGCGCCACGCTATGTCCCTTGGGAGGAGGCAATCGCTTGTGTATCCGCGGGCCAGCTTATTACTCAATATGCGGTGATGCCCGAATACAAGCTAATGATCGGTTTGCGTGATAGTGCCAGTGGCGATGTCTTGTGGTCCGTAGTGCCGAGCAGCAGTTTGAGTCTGGCCGTGTCCGAATGGGAGGCGATCCGCATGTACATGGAAGTGGGAAGTTTCGCGCTGCCATCTGATGAAACGGAAGAGTTTGAAGAAGGCAGCGTTCCCTTTTTCCACTTGTGTCGACGTAGCTACCGCGTGGATCACTCATTTCTACGCTACGTAGGGGGTTTTCTGGTCATTCAATTTTTCAGCGGCTGGACTTTGCCGTGCTATATCTCTGGTTGGGTCAACAACCGCCCAAAAGCCGCCTTCCCTAAAGAAGTCCTGGAGTGGTCAAGACCTCTCCCCATTGAGCAACACGCTACGCCAAGCGAAGCGTTGCTCGAAGAGAGCACTGAAATTCGGAAGGCCTTTGCCAAAGGGCAAAACCTGCTGGATTACTTCAAGGTGAAATTTTCCGAACCGGCTAAAGAGCCCACAGTGGATGCGTCCTAGGCCGAATACCGTTTATGGCTCTCCGAATGACACCTATCTCTGCGCAGCACGACGAGTTCGATATTAAACAGCAGCGCCCTGCCGCCGGTGAAACTCGTCGTTTTGCTACTGGAGAGGCTCTATTTTTTTCGCCACTGCCGGTGCCTACCGGGCAAATCCCCATGGATTTCGGCGGAAGCTTCGTTGAAGTCAACGAGACATTCCTCGACTTGGGCAGTAGTAATTTCGGCAAGGCTTTCCAAGCTAGGGCAATGATTGGGCTCGGTATGATATTCATCTTCTCATGCCTGATTGTTTTGCCTTTGCTTGCAGGATCTACTACTTGGGGAAATCCATTTTCCGAATCCTTTTGGGACAGAGCTGCAGGTATGTTCCATTTCGGTGTGACCTTTAGTCTTTGGGGAGGAGCAATAGCCGCGCTTCTCGGTACTTACGTTATTTTGAGCACTACCAGAGCGAAGTCCCGCACCCGTCCAATTCGATTCAACCGCCAACGTCGTGAAGTCTGCTTTTTCCCCGAAGGTTCTGACGCTCCTGTCATTCAACCATGGGAAGAGACAGTATCTTGGCTCTCAATCAGTACAGGTGTGACTGGAGTGGGGGTAACAAGCGCCTATACCTTTGGTATGGCGTTCGACGATTCCAGAGCTGACGTAGTGCACTTTGTGAGACAAGGAGTAATGACTCCTACTCATGGCTTGGGCAAATGGGAAGCCATACGTGTCTATATGGAAAAAGGCCCAGAGTTCTGCCCTGGCAAAGCCCCCTACGAAGGCCGTCACACCTTCGATAAAGAACGACAAGACATGCATGAGGAATACCAGCACAACGAGCGTTCCGCTTTAGGCGTTGGCTGGTGGTACCTGACACACCTGATCACTTGGTGGCGTTTTCCGTACTGGGTAGCGGAATGGGACCATCGTTTCAGCATGAAGTCTCTACCTGAATCCATTGCTGAGTGGTCTAAACCTTTACCGTCTGAGCAATGGGCCAAACCGAGCTCAGCTTTGAACGAGCAAAGCGCGAAGATTGAAAGAGCCTTTGCTCAAGGACAGGATTTCATGACGTACTTCAAGGCCAACCTCAGCAAAACCGAGACAAAAGAATCTGCGGATAGTTCGGCATTATGAGCGTAGATATCAAACAACCCGGTGATTGGCGGGACTTGAGCAATCAGCACCCTGTCGCTGGTGAGACCCGACGTTTTGCCACTGGCGAGGCATTGTTCTTTTCACCACTACCCATTCCTACCGGGCAGACACCAATGGACTTGGGTGGAAGCTTTCTTGAGGTCAACGATACTTATCTCGATGTCGGTAGTAGCAACTTCAATAAGGCTTTCCAGGCCAGAGTGATGATCGCAAGTGTAATGCTCTTGTTGATTGTAAGTTCGATAGTAGGACCTTTCATCGCCGGCTTGACTAGTATCGGTGATCCCTACGGCCGAACATTTATAAACATTTTCATAGAGTTTTTTGCCACTGGCGCTGTCTTTGGCGTTTGGATTGCGGCAGGCGCAGCGGTTTTAGGACTGTATGTTGTCATCAGCTCCACACTCACCAAATCCCGCACCCGCCCCATCCGCTTCAACCGCCAACGCCGCGAAGTCTGCTTTTTCCCCAACAACTCCGACGAACCCGTCATCCAGCCATGGGAAGAACTGGTCGCCTGGCTCTCAGTCAGTACCGGTTCAACCGGCGAAGGCATCATCAGCACTTACACCTTTGGCATGGCATTCGACGACCCCAAGGCCGACACAGTCCACTTCGTAAACCGAGGCGTAGCAACACCCATCCATGGCTTGGCCGAGTGGGAAGCGATCCGCGTTTATATGGAAAAAGGACCGCAGTACTGCCCCGGCAAGGCGCCTTACGAAGGCCGCCATACCTTCGATCAAGAGCGTGCCGATATGCATGAGGAATACCAGCACAACGAGCGTTCCGCTTTAGGCGTTGGCTGGTGGTATCTGACACACCTGATCACTTGGTGGCGTTTCCCTTACTGGGTCGCAGAGTGGGACCATGGCTACAGTATGAAAGCGCTGCCGGACTCGATTGCAGATTGGTCGAAACCACTGCCGCCGGAGCAATGGGCAACGCCAAGTGCCGAGTTGGTTGCACAGAGCGCCAGGATTGAAAAAGCCTTTGCTCAGGGCCAGAGCTTCATGGAGTATTTCAACGCCAGCAAGCACCCGATGCAAAAAACAAGTTAAGAAAAACGGGCGATCAAACGATCGCCCGTTTTTTTATGCACGCTCAGCCAATAAACTCTCTTCAACCTCATACTTGACTACCACCCGATTCTTATAAAGCCGCGCACTCTCCAACACCTGACTCTCCTGCCCCTTGCTCCTCACATCCCGCCAGATTTCATTCTCCCGAAACACCCGCCCGCCTTCACGCACAAACCGGTGTTCCCGTTGATAAACGTGATACCGAAACGCCCGGACCTGATCACACAACAACTCCCCTTCCAACTGCTGCTCAGCCACTTTCAACTTCAACTGAAAGTGCCGATCCGTCGGGTTGTGCAGCACCAGGTCGATGTAGTTGTAAAAGATCGCCGCCCCGGAACCGAATGGCAGCACGCGCCCCTCGTCAGGAAATGGGTCGAAGCTGTGATTCGATCGCTCGACTACCAGCAGCGGGGAGTGAATCGCCATCCAGTGGATCAGGTTGCTTAGTTGGCAAATCCCGCCACCGACGCCGCTGCGCGCTTCACCGAAGGACAGTTCCATGCCTTCGACGTAACCGCGTTTTCGGGTCGGTCGGCCGACCAGACGGCAGAAGGAAAAGTATTCACCGGGGCCAATGACCACGCCGTCTATTGAAGACACGGCCAATTTCAGGTTCACGACTTTGTTGTGTTGCAGCTGCACATCGGAGTCGCCGAGTTTGCGGATCAGTTTGGAGGTGTGTTTGAGGTATCGGTACGGCAAGCGCTCAAAGGTGTCTTTCGGGCGAGCGTAACGTTTGCGGGAGAAGCGCCACGCCAGTTGGCGGAACAGTCTTTTTTGCCACACGCGCAGCCAGTAGAGGGCCGGGTGATAAAGGGAGAGAGGTTTCATCCGTGTCAGAACGGCGGCTGCCGTTTTTATCCTTTATAAGAAATGCTGAGCATCCTATCGGATTTATGCAGTGCATATTGCACTTGAAGAAGGTGTTCGCCCAGTGTAATGGCCTCGGCAATCCATGCACTGGTAAAGAGCCCTGACACTGGGCGAACGGGAGGGATTTTAATAGAAGTTGGCGGATATGTCCGTGTGCATAAACATGAAATTTGTGTACACAATGTTTAACAAAATGTCGATTGCAATATTACGCTGACAACTTTTTAAACCCACCAGTTAGACCATTAATTCTGATCATTCCTATACAAGAAACTGTACAGGAATGATCAAGCTGTAGAGCCAAGACTCAACTTTAGTGTTGAGTGGTCACTTTCAATACATCGGTATACGTCACGACGACGCTCTGCCCTACTTTCAAGTCTTTCAGTTTTTTCTGAACTTCAGGTTTTTCAACGTTGATGGTTTTCGAGTGTCCGCGGGGTCCCTTGAAGGTCACCTGGTTTTTCGCCACATCAATTTTGGTGATTTGCAGTTGTACCTGTACCTGACGGAAGGCTTCACCCCCAGGGTTGGGGTCGTCTTTGGTGGCGCGGATTTCTCCGGTGCGTTCGGTAGAGCCCGGCAGACCTTTGTCGACATCGGTGTCGAGGTAAGCGGCAACCGAGCGGATAACCTCGACAGTGACCTTATCACCGACCTTCAGGTTACCCAGATTCTTGGCATTGTCGCTCAGTTGTACATTCACCTCACGGCCTTCAGCACCTTCAAGGACGACTTGGTGGTTGGCGGCGTCTACGGCCAGGACTTTGGTCGTGACTTGATCGGCTTCAACGACGGCAGACAACGGAATGTCCGCTGCCACGGCGCTGAAGCTGACAGTGGACAGCACGGTGGCGAGGGTGATGGCTTTGGTCAGAGCATGAAGTTTCATAAGCGGAACATTCCCTGTGGTGGATGGCAGCAGACGGCTCTGAATCGAGGTTCGGCGCCGTCTGTGCCACTGAGCATAGACGCTGTTCAGCGATTGTCCGCCGTCTCTTGCACGGGTGGACGCGGTATTTCGAGGCACGCGCTGTCGAGAGCTGCGGCTCAATACCCGGTCATTTCCAGATAGCCCTGCCCTGCATGACTGCCGCTCAGGCGCACGGGGCCTTCCCAGTATGGAATGCGCAAATTCATCCAGGCATTGCGATTGAGGGCATCGAGGGTGATGTCGAGGTGCTTGGCGGGGATTTTGATTGACCAGCGAACCGGCATCGAACGACCGGCGACTGTCGCGGTGTCTTGTGGCGTGAGGATGATGTCGGCGGCGTGCAATAACTGAGTCTGGCCCTGCGCGTCGATCCAGGTGCCGGTGAGATACGGCTCGCCGTTTTTCTGCCGCATGCGGTACAGCATGACCTGTTCGCCGCTGTCCAGGTGCAGGGAAAACCAGTCCCAACCTGTCTGATTGGCGGTCAGTGGCTGGCTGCTCCACTCGCGGTCAAGCCAGGCTGGACCGCTGACCTGATAGGCCTTGCCGTCGATATCCAACGTGCCGCGGGCCTGGAAAAACGGCTGGCTGTAGTAGTACGACGCCTGGCCCTGTTCGGATTTCTGACTGAAACCCTTGTCGCCCTGAAGCACCAGTGGACGCGTGGAAGTCAGCCGCAGCTGGTAGCCGAACGCCTTGTCGCGGGCACTGAGTTGAAGCTCCGCCAGAGGATCGGCGCCCTGGCTGCTGAATCGCCAGTCGTCGATCCACGCATTGAACGGGTCAAGACTCACACCCGCCTGACCAACGCCGCCCCGGGAATAACGCTCGGCAGCATGATGCACCGTGGCAGAGGTCACCGCAGCATGCCCCAACCAGATCACCTGATTGCCCCAACCCGCCACCTCGGGCGCGGCTTTCAACGCACTGCGAAACAGCGTCCATTGCACGCCGAACTCGCGGCCCTGATCGTCCTTGAGGTTAGCCGTGACGTACCACCACTCGATCCGAAAGCCATCGTGGGGACCGTGATCCACCGGGAAGCTGAACACCCGGCCGGGCACTACCGGTGTGAACGCGGCGGCTTCACCCCCGAGCCCGGCGAAGCCTTTTTCAACCGGCGCCGTGTCATCGCAGCCGCTCAAAAAAAGTGCCAGCAACAACGCGCCGAGCTTAATCCTCATGAGCAAACGTCCTCAGCAGGTCCGCCGGTTGCGAGCGATACAGCGCGTACAGCGGCCACGCCGACGCCAGCAAAGTCGCGAACAACGCCAGCCCCATCAACTGCAACAGCTGCAACGGAAAGACCCGCAACGGCAGGCGCCAACCGAACGCCTGAACGTTGATCACCGTGTCCAGGCACCACGCCAGCGCGATGCCCAACGGCAACGCCAACATCAGTGTCAGCACCGCCAGCAGCCAGGTTTGCCCGAGGTTGAGCAGCATCAATTGTCGGCGCGTCACGCCCAGCGCCCACAGGGGCGCGAGTTGTCCGAGGCGGCTCTGGCTCTGGGTCAGCAGGCTGATAAACAGCGCCACGCCCGCGACTGCAAGGGTCAGGCTGTTCAGTGCGGCAGTGGCGGCGAAGGTGCGTTCGAACACTTGCGTGGACCAGCCCTTGAGCCGGGCCTGATCGACGATGCGACTGTCATCGAGGGCGAAGCGCGCTTGCAGGGTTTGCAGGAACGGCGCAATCAACGGCGGGTCGATGCGCAGGTTGAAACGGTTCGGCGTCAGTTGCGGCCAGCCGCGCAGCAGGTGATTGACGTTGACCAGGAGGTGACCCTTGGGGTTGCCGTAGTCGGCGTAGATCCCGACGATTCGCGGCGACCAGGGGCCCGCCGGTGTGGGAATCGTCAGGTGGTCGCCCAGATGCACTTTCAACCGCCGCGCCAGTTGTTCGCTGAGCATCAAGGCGTCGTCCTTGGCCAGCCGGTCCCACGGGTTGTCGCCCAAGGCCTCCAACAGCGGCCAGTGCTGGCGATAGGTCGGGTGATCGATCACGCCGAACACGTCCGCCGGCCAGCCTTGCAACTGGATCGACACCTGCCAGTTGGGCAGCACCGCGCGGAGGGAGGGTTGCTGTTTGAGCCAGCTCTGCAGTTCTCTGGCCTGGGCCGGATTTTGCGGGTTCACGTACAGCTCGGCAGTCAGGCGTTGTTCGAGCCAGTTGCTGAAGGTCTGGCGGAAACCGGCGGTCATGCTGCCGGCGCCGATGTTCGCCGCCAATGCCAACAGCAGCGCCATCAGCGCCAGGCTCAGGGCCGGCAGTTGCTGGCGGCAATCGGCGAGAAACCATTGGCCGAGCACCGAGCGGCTGCGCTGCAGCGTCAGGTTCAACACGCTGTTGAGCACCACCGGCAGCGCCAGTGCGGCACCGATCAACAATGCCGCCATCAGCACAAATCCACTGGCGAGGCTGTCGCCCCGGATCAGCGCCAGTAACGCGATCACGCCGGCAATCGCCGCGACCCACGCCTGGCGCCGCAACCAGCGTGCGTGAGCCTGATGCCAGGCTTGCGGATCGGCCAGGGCCAGCAACGGCAGACGCGCCGCCCGCAACAAACTGTTGGCACCGGCCAACAACGCGCCGAACAGGCTCAAGCCGACGCCACTGAGCCACCACCATGGACTGAGGCTTAACTGCCCCGCCACTTCGGCACCGTACAAACCGCGCAAACTCGCAGCGACATCCGGCAGCAGCACGCTGGCCAGTAGATAACCGCTGGCAACGCCGGCAAGGCCGCCGATCAGTGCCAGGCCGCCCAGTTCAACGGCGAGGCAAGCGATCAACATCCGTGCGCTGACACCACAGGCGCGCAAGGTTCGCAGCAGCCCTCGGCGTTGCTCCAGCGCCAGCCCGATGGCCGCGTGAACGATGAACAGGCCGACCACGAAAGACAGAAAACCCAAGGCATCGAGGTTCAGGTGAAAACTTTCGGTGAGTCGCGAGAGGTTGTTTTCTTCGCCGCTGCTTTTGAGTTGGAGCTGGCTTTTGAACTGATCCGGCAAGGTGGCGGTGAAATCCTTGGGCAGCAGCAGACGAGACAGTTGCTCCGGCAGCCCCAGAATCTGCTGGGCGAAGCCGATATCCACCAGCAACACGCCGGGGGCCATGTCGGTTTGTACATGCAGCGGCGGCAATGTCGCCCCGCTCAACGTCAGCGGCTGCTCGCCTTCGCGCATGCCCAACGCTTGCAACGTCTGCGGCGAAATCCAGGTGCTGCCCGGCGGGCTGAAAAACCGGACGATCTGCTCGATGTCCAATGCCCGCCCGGCCACCGCTGACCCGGCCGGCAGCGACACCGGCTCGATGCCCATCAGTTGCAAGCGCTGGTCTTCATGGCCCTTGAGCGTCACCCGCCCTTGCAGCACCGGCGACACCGGCCAACCGGCGCGGCGCAGTTCGATAAACAATGCCTGAGAAAAAGTCCCGCCACCGGGTGCGCTGAGGCTGGCCTGCGGCTCACCGCCGATCAACTGACTGGCCCGCGCATAACTTTCCCGCGCCTGACTGTTGAGCGCCTGCACGCCGGTCAGCAGGCTGGTGGCCAGCCACAGCCCGGTCAGCACACTGAAAAACTGCACCGGGTGCTGCCGCCAATGGCTGAGCAGCGCCCGCAACGTCTCGCGAAAGACTCGCACCTCAGTGCTCGTCCGCGCCAGCCAGACGGCCACGGTGCAGCACTACTTTTTCAGCCAGGCGCGCGGCCACTCTCGGGCTGTGAGTGACCATCAACAACGTCGTCGGACTGTCGTCGAGCAGTTCCAGCAACAACTTCAGCACTTCATCGCTGGTGGCTTCATCGAGGCTGCCGGTGGGTTCATCGGCCAGCAGCAATTTGGGTTGCGATGCCAGCGCCCGGCCCAGCGCGACTCGCTGTTGCTGGCCGCCGGACAACTGCTCGGGATAACGCCGCAACACATCGCCCAGGCCCAGACGCTTGACCAGATGCGCCTGCCAGCGCGCATCATGCCGCCCCGCCAGCCGCGCCTGGAACGCCAGATTGTCCTCCACGCGCAAACTGCCGATCAGGTTGAACTGCTGGAACACCAGGCCGATTTCGGTGCGTCGCCAGTTCGCCAGTTGCCCTTCACTCATTCGTTCAAGCTGATGTTCACCACTGCGGATGCTGCCGCTATCGACCTTGTCCAGCCCGGCGATCAAGTGCAGCAAGGTGCTTTTGCCGCTGCCCGACTCGCCCATCAGCGCCAGGCTGCTGCCGGATTTCAGCGTCAGGTCGACACCTTGCAGCACCGACAGAGGACCTTGCGGAGTGGCGTAGCTTTTGAAAACGCCTTGGACCGAAAGCATGGGTGAACCTGTTTGAGGGGCGTGGGGCAAAGGATAGCGGCCGCGGAAGTGGAGTTGGGACAAATTTCAGGTTTGCGTTGCACGTTAGGGCCCCATCGCGAGCAGGCTCGCTCCCACATTGGATCTTCGTTGCGCCAAAGATCAAGGTGGGAGCGAGCCTGCTCGCGATAGGGGCAACTCATTTTCGGCTCAAAAACTCAGCACTTCCCCCCCACCCACGTAAAACACAACGGCAACTGCGCCTCTCGCTGCTGATACTGATCATAAATCTCCTCCCGGTTGGAATGCGGATATTCCTTGAAGTGGCTGATCTGCAACCCCGCTTCGATGGCGCCGGTAAACATCTCGCTGAGGGTGTGGACGAACCAGTAGGACGTCGCGGCCTGCTGTTCGACTTTGCCTTCGTAGACGATCGGCTGGTCCTGCACGAAAGGTTCACGGCGGAAGTACGAAGTGACCGGGTGAAAGGGATCGTCTGATTCGGGGTCGAACATTTCCAGGAACGGGTGGGTTTCGTACACCACCAACGCCCCGCCGGGCTTGAGGGTGCGGGCGACGTGGCGGAAGAATTCGCCGATGTCCGGCATCCAGCCCAATACGCCGATGGTGATCAGGGCCACATCGAACCGGTGGTGCAGTTCACTCGGCAGGTGATGAATGTCGGCCTCGACGAATTCAGGCGCGTGCGGCGAGCGGGAAGCCAGTTCCCGCGCCTGATCGAGAAACGCTGCGGACTGGTCAACGCCGACGACGCTGCGGGCACCGAGCGCAAACAGTGCAAGACTTTCGCGGCCGTTGTTGCAGCCCAGTTGCACCACGTCCTTGCCGTCGACCCCGACCTGCTCCAGCACACCGCGCAACGTGTCGTCGATGCAGCAGAAATCGCCCAGTGTCACGGCCTTCAACAGGGACGGCCATTCGGGATTGTCTTTGTGGTGTCGGGCGGAGTCATTCCACGCATCGCGGTTGCTGGCGATGGCTTTTTCTTTGGTCAGCATTTCCATTGCACGCTCCAGAACTCGGGTTTATCAGACCGGCCCGAGTCTAGATCAGCGTTTTTGAAAAACCCATGTGGTGTTTGTTGGAATGTTGTAAGCCGGCAACGCCCCCGTACGGCAGCTATAGTTAATGGCCTTGGGGAATTGCGGGACAACCGATTTCGCAGGTGCTGCCATGAAACACACCGATTTGATGCTGTTGCTCATCTTCTGCCTGACCGCCACCACGGGGGTTCACGCGGATGACAACCTGACGCCGCCGTCCGGGTACAGCAGCGAGTTCAACTATTACGGCGAAAACCAGCCGTTCGCCCACCCCGTTCCGCCGACGCTGAGCACGGTGCCACCGCGCTCGTACATTCCCACGGCGCCGCAGGATTTCATCCCGATCTCCAGCGAGCACGTGTTCTCCGATTCACGGTTGCCGACCGTCGCGGATGCCACCGTCCGGGTGTTCATCCGCTCCTATGACCCGGAACTCGGCGTCTACGTGAACGAAGAAGTCGTCGACCCGACGTGCCTGCTGGCCTGCCTCAGTCGACAGGGCCAGGCGACGCCTGTCTACCACTGACGCTTGTCCGGGCGGGCGAGGCCGAGTTTTTCGATCCGGTAACGCAGCATGTCGCGGCTCAAACCCAGCAGGCGCGCGGACTTGGTGACGTTCCAGTCGGTCTTGTCGAGCATCTTGCGCACCATGTCGCGCTCGACCTCCGGCAGGTTCATCGACTCGTTGCCGTTGTACGCCGGGCGCACTTCGTTATGGGGCGCCTCGGGCATCGCCACCGGCTCGTCCACCAGGCTCAGGCAGACGTTCAACTGGTGCGCGGCGATGGTGTCGTACTGGGCCAGCAGCACGGTTTGTTCGAGCATGTTGCGCAACTCGCGCACGTTGCCCGGCCAGCTGTAGCTCATGAGCAATTCTTCGGCCTGTTCGCTGAAATGCAGGTTCGGTTTGCCATAGCGTTTGCCGTGGATGGCGAGGAAGTGCCGGGCCAGCAACAGGACGTCTTCGCCACGGGTATAAAGGCGCGGCACCTTGATCGAAATGATGCGCAAACGGAAGAACAGGTCGCGGCGGAACTTGCCCTGCTGGACCATTTGTTCGAGGTTGCAATTGGTTGCGCTGATCACCCGCAAATCAACCTTGCGCTCCTTCACCGAACCGACCCGGCGAATGGTCCGGTCTTCCAGCAGCTTCAGCAGTTTGGCTTGCAGCAGCAGGTCCATTTCCCCGACTTCATCGAGAAACAAGGTGCCGCCATCCGCCGCTTCCACAAGGCCGACGCGACGGTCCTTGGCGTCGGTGAATGCCCCCTTCTCGTGGCCGAACAGCTCCGACTCCACCAGATTGGAGGGAATCGACGCGCAGTTGAATTCAATGAACGGGCCCTTGCTGCGCGGGCCGTCGAAATGCAGCGCGCGGGCCACCAGTTCCTTGCCGGTGCCCGTCTCGCCTTCCACCAGCACCGGCGGCAAATCGGCGTTGGCCATCCGGCGCTCGGCGTCGAGCAACTGGCCGATGGTGTTTTTCAGGAAGACCATGGGCCCCGATTCGCCGATCAACGCCTGCACCCCTGACTTCTGCGCTTCGCGTTCCTGATAGAACGACAGCGTGCGCTCCATCCGCTCGGTGGCCAGGGCCTTGTCCAGCAACAGCTTCAGTTCCGGCAGCGCCACCGGTTTGGTGACGTAATGGAACGCGCCTTCTTTCATCGCCACCACGGCGTCTTCGACATTGCCGTAGCCGGTCATCATGATCACTTTCAGGTCCGGCGCGCTGATACGCAGCTTCTGGATCAGATCGTGACCGCTCATGCCCGGCAACGAGTTGTCGGTCAGTACGACGTCCGGGGCAAACGTGTTCATTTGCTTCAGCGCATCTTCAGCCGAGTGGCAGACCGTCACCTCGAAGTCTTTGCGTTCCAGGTAGGTCTGAAGATTCCCGGCGAGGATTTCGTCATCCTCGACCAGCAGAATGCTGTACCCCATATTCCCCTCCCGTTGCCACTTTGAAGTTCAGACAAACGCGGGTTCCTTCCTGCTCCTGGCTGGTCAGTTCGACCGAACCTTCAAAACGCTCCATTATTCTTTTGACCAGGGCCAGGCCCACACCCAACCCGCCTTGCTTGGTGGTGAAAAACGGTTTGAAAACCATTTGTTGCTGCTGTTTGGTCATGCCCTTGCCGGTATCGCTCAGGGTCATGCGCAAGAGTCCGGACTGCGGCGACTCGATATCGATGCTCAGCACACCGCCCTTGGGCATGGCTTCCAGGGCATTGGCGAACAGGCTATTGAGAATTTGCGTGAGCAGCACCTGTTGGCTGACGACCGGTGGGCAAACCTGCGGTGTGAATCGGACTTCGACACCGGAGCGCTTGATCAGCGCGTCAAAGGCACTCAGGGTGTCGTCGATGGCCAACACCAGGTCTACCGTTTCGTAGTCGTCATTCACCGGCCGCAACGACACCAGCAACTCGCGAACCCAGCGCGACATGCGATCGACCTGGTTGATGATGTCGCCAATGTTCTTCTGCGCGCTCTGACTGGCGATTTCCTGGGCCAGTTCAGCGCTGGAGCGAATGTTCGCCAGCGGGTTGCGCAAACTGTGGGCTACGGCCGAAGACATTTCCCCCAGCGCGACGAAGGTTTCGTTGGCAATCAGCTGTTTCTGCTGGCTCTCGATCAGCTTCGCCGCACGCCGCACAATCCAGAACAGCCCCAAGTAGATGGCGGCACCACCGAGCACGGTGGCCAGCCAGATGGCCTTGAAACCGCGCTGGATACGTTCAACCAGATCAGTAGGCTCCTTGTAGACCTCGACCATGGCGATGACTTTGCTTTTGTCGGCGTTGAACATCGGGATGTAGTTTTCAACGAACAGGTACTGGGGCTCGTGCAACAGTTTTTGTTCGGGACGTTCTTCATCGACTTCGTGGTAGCTGGTGGAAACGGGTTCCTTCATTTCGAAAGACTCGTCCAGTTCATCGTCGTCTTCGATGCGTACGCCGATCAGCTCCGGGTTGGTCGACCAGACCACGGTGCGATCCTGGGCATACACCGTGGCCAACAGCAGGTCCGGCAGGTTTGCCACATGATCGAGAAACTCGATGCGCGCCGCAGCACGTGCGCCCGGGTTCACGTCGGGATGGGCGTTATCCAGGCGAGAATCGAGCATTTCGCCCATGGTTCTTTCCGGGGAAATCGATGCGTGGCGGATTTCGGCAGCACCGATGGCCTGGATAAATTGCGCGGTCAGCATGGAATCGCGTTCGATGCTCTCCTCCACCACGAAACGGGTGGAGATGTACCCCAGCCCCGCCGCCACGGCGGCAATGATCAAAAAACTGGCAAAGGAAAACCAGCGCAGCAGATTGAATTCGCCACGCCAGCTCGTGCATTCCCCCGCCGGAAGGTTCGACGGAGCAGGTACTTTTTGTTGTTCGAGTATCTGCATGGTGGGTCCTGAATTCGGTACTGGCATGAAGCCTATTCAGTGGCGTTTCGCATCAGTGTAGGTGTCATTGATCGAGTCGGCGGTTCAATGATAGTAATTCGCCGCTATGGCACCTGCGCCGCTTGCAACGATTGCTGACGATCGGTTTCCTCCTGCAAAAAATCAATGATGGACTGCGCCGCTTTCTCATCAAGGCGCAGGTTTGGCATCGGGATTTTGTCGAAGCGTTGAAACAGTTCCAGCGCAATCGGGTCTTTTTCGGCCAGCATGCGATCCGGTTCGCGGATCCAGCGATTGAGCCAGGCGGGATCGCGCACGCGGGTTACGCCGATCAGGTCCGGGCCGATGGCGCGCATGCCGATGCCCTGCCCGTCTTGCGGCCCGAGGCTGTGGCACGAGGCGCAACGGGTGCGAAACAACTCTTCGCCGTTGCTCGGCGGGCGGATCTCGGGCGCATCGGCATAATTTTCTTCAACACTGGGTTGCTTCCAGTTCTGCAAGGTATTGGCCAACTGATCGGCGAGGATCCATGGGTTCTCGAACGGTGAGGCTTTCATCCAGCGACCGGTGCCCTGGTTGCCGACGATCAGGCTCAGGTTGTGGTCCTTGCTGCGACCGTTGTCGACGCCCTCGATGAACAGCCCGAGCTTTTTGCGCAGGTCGGTGACGGCCTCGAACTCCCCGGTGAGGAACTGCCAGCCCGGTCCGACTTTGAAGCGCTGCGCGTAGGCCTTGAGCACCTCGGGTGTATCGCTCAACGGGTCGATGCTGATCGAGTAGAAAAAAATATCCTGGCCGACCCGGGGCCCCAACAACTGCTGCACCTGGCGCAGGCGCGCGGTTTCCAGCGGGCAGGAATCGCTGCACGTGGTGAAGATGAAGTTGATCACCACCACTTTGCCTTTGATCATGTCATCGAAAAAACGCACCTGCCGACCGTCCTGGTCGGTCAGCAAGGTGTTGGGAAAGTAATCGCGCCCCCAGGGTGTCGCCGATTCCGTCGGCGACGGCGACAGTGCACCTTCATGAGCGAGCAGCACCTGGCTGGCCAGCAAAAACGTCACCAGTACCAGAATCAGGTGCATGCCCAGTGCGCGGGAGCGCGGCGTGTGCAGTGTCATGTCGGCTCCCCTGCGGATCATGGCTTGATCACCACTTGTGGGCCGTAGCCATCGCCGGTGCGGAAGGTTGGCAGTGCAGCAGAGTTCACGTAGCGCACGCCATCCCAGCTCGGCAGCGGAACCGGCATCAATTGCAATTGCCCCGGTTTCTCAACGTCCCAACGCAACAGCATGGAGTTGTCCTCGTGTTGAGTGTTGTGGCAGTGCTCCATGTACGTCCCGGCGAATTCGCGGAAGTGGATCGCAATCTCGACGCTGTCCAGGCCGTCCTTTTCCGGACCGATGCGGTACACGTCCTTACGTGCCCATTTTTCCCATTCCGGTGGTAGCTTGCCGCCGCGACTGAGGATGATCCCCTCCTCGAAGTGCACGTGTACCGGGTGGCTCCAGCCCTCGCCGCCGAGCTTGATGTTCCACACTTCCAGCGTACCGAAGCCCGTGGCGCCGGCATCGGTCGGGCCGGAGGCCAGTTTGGTCGAGACGTTCAGCCGACGAGGGTCCATTCTGAAACCGAAACCGCCGTCGGTCTTGATTGTCCACGGCGCCGAATCGGTGCCGTCGGAACGACCGAAGGTGAAGGTGCGATGACGGGCCTTGGCCAGCAGCGCCTTGTCGGCCACATTATCGCGGTGAATTTTCAGCGGGATCATCACCAGGCCTTCAGCCTTGCCCGGTTTGGCCGGTTCATAGGCCGCCGGGTCCATGGCCAGGTCCTGACCGGTGTAGGCCTTGACGTTGAATTGCAACACTTTGCCTATCGCCGGATCACCGTCCTCCCACTTCGGCCCCTTGCTGGATTGCCTGATGACGGCCTTGTACTTCTCGGACAGCACGTCAGCCAGGGCGACGGGTTCTTCCGGGCCCTTGCCGTCTTCGTGCACCAGCAGGTTGACGAAGAACAGCTTGTCGCCCGCCTTGACCCCGTTTTTCGAGAAGTTGACGACGATGTCGAAACGCTCGGCGATACCCATGGTTGGCAGGATCGCGTTGTGATTTTGAGTATCGCCGTCGGCATCCAGGTCCATGGTGCCGTCGAACGGCACGGCGTGTTCCATGATATTGCCGTCGTTGGCAATCATGTGGAACGGCACGCGGGCGTACGACAAGCCTGACCCGACAGGCCCTGGGAACTCGCCGCCGGTGCCCTTGATCTCGCGCACCAGCGCGAGTTTGAAGTAGCGCGATACCGAGCCATTGAGCATGCGGAACCGATAGCTGCGGGCGCGCACATCCAGGACCGGTTTCCACTGCCAGTTGACCAGCACCTGATCACCGAGGAAGCCGTCGGTATTGAACGGGTTAAACCACAGTTGACCGTTCTTGTCCCACGCTTTATCGGCAAACAGCAGGTTGACGTCGTAGTCGCGGTTGCCCCAAGGCAAGGCGTTGCCACTGGGTAAACGCAGGTTGACGCCGTCATTCACCGCTTCATTGCCACGGTCCAGGGCGCTGTAGTAGTTCATCATCGCCGCGTTGCCCTTGTAGACGTTCTGCGCGGTGAAATCGAGCATGTGGTCGTGAAACCAGTGGGTGCTCATGGTTTCGCGCCAGTCGCCACGGATCTTGATCGTGCCGTTGTCGCAGGTCTTGCGGCTGGGGATGAGGTCGTTGGTCCACAGGGTTTCGCCCGGCGAGCACGGAAAAGCTGCACGCGGGTCTGTAGCCGTGGTGTTGATGCTGTCGTAGCCGGCCAACTGGATCGGCCAGCGGTAGTCGTAGAATTGCCCGGGGAAGAAAAATGCGTTGGCATAACCGTCGCTTTCGGCCGGTTGGTGACCGTTGTGTTCGTGGGTGCTGAGGGTGTGCAGACCAAAACCCATGTTCGCCGACGGGTCGATCGGCAAGGCGTTGTAATGGCGCATCAGCACGGGTTGTCCGTAACGCACCATGAGCAATTTTGGCGGCAAGGTGCCGTCGAAGGTCCAGACCGATTTGTGGTTCTGCACCGGCATTTTCGGGTGAAAACGCGCATCGACGCCTTTGGCGGTGCCTACGGTCGTCGGCAGGCCAGCCACATTGTAATAGAGGCCACCGGGGCCAAACTCACCCATGGCATAGCGGTGCATCTGACGACTGTCACGCAACCCGGTATTCACCCGTGCGCCGGATTGCACAGTCTTGTAGGCGATCTGCGGGTAAAACTCGTTCCAGCGCTGGTGCGACCAGCCTTTTCCTGGTGGACGGCCTTCAGCCGACGAACCGATACGGCGGTTGAGGAAAAATTCGATCTGCTTCTGCCAAGGGTTGCGGTCGACCACGTTGGAATAATGGCTGGGAAACGGGGTCAGTCCGGGTTGGCGCATGAAAGCGTCGAGCGCCGCACTCGGCGGAGCGCTGCGAGCGACGCTGGTGGGATCCTGTTGCGGCAGCGGGCCGATGGCGGCCGGTGGAAACGGCAACTGCGCCGCCGGGGTGGTGGGGTCGAGTTTTTCCGGACCGAACTCTTCGAACAGCACCAGTTGCTGGGTGAACGGCAGAGCACCGTACAACGGGCTGGGTTTGCCGTTGGTAGGGTAATTGAAGCTGGTCTGTATCGCCGGCGGAAGGACGTTTTCCTTGAGCGGGGTCTCTCGGGTGCCTTTGACGCCAGCCGGCAAGTCGAAGGCATCCAGGTTGGCGGGGGGCATGGTCAAAATGGCGTTCAAGGCACCTGCCTTGTCAGCCGGCTCGTCGTAATACGCCGAAGGGTCGGAAGGTGGCGGCTGCCCTTCGTCGTCGATCGGGCTGGCGCGCAGGCTCGTTGTGCCGAGCGTCATGGCCACGAAAACGCTAAGGGGCGTCAGGAGACCAAACCATTTGCAGGGGTGCAGCGCTTTTCTGTCCATCACCAGCCGCCTCGAAGTCGTGAAGGGGGTAATGGGGGTTTTGCAAGGAGCTCGCCAGACTTGCTACAGCCTATACAAACGCACTAATGCTCGTGGAAACAATGGCTTATCAACATCAATTTGCCATTTCCCGAAAAACGACTGGGGAATGACACCCGCAACCGGGGAAAGTTCGTCCCCATTTCAGGGACTGCGTTGGAACGACAGGCGAACACTTGTGCCCTCGCCCTCGCGACTGTCCAGGCTCACCGTACCGCCGCAGCGCTCCATAATCCGCTTGACCAGTACGAGCCCGACGCCGAGCCCGCCTTGCTTGGTGGTGAAAAACGGCCGGAAAGCCATGCTGCGCTGTTCCTCGTTCATGCCTCTGCCGGTATCGCTCACCACCACGCTGACGTCTCGGGCATCCGTCGGCTCCAAAATGACGGTGAGCGTGCCGCCCTGGTCCATGGCCTCCAGCGCGTTGGCCAGCAGACGGTTGAGTATCTGCGTCAACTGCAACTGCTGGCTCAGGACCATGGGCGTGTCCTTCGGCTCGAACACCACATGAACGCAGGCCTTGGCGATCTGCTGCTCGAAGGCCATGAGGCTGTCGTGCACCGCCGCCACCAGGTTCACCGGTTCCGGTTCATCGGTGAGCGGGCGCAAGGATTGCAGCAATTCCCTGACCCACGTCGACATGCGATCGACCTGCCCGATGATGTCGTTGATGTTTTGGTGCGCCGGGCCATTGTCGAACTCCAGCGCCAGTTCGGCACTGGAGCGAATGGTCGCCAACGGGTTACGCAAACTGTGGGCCACCGCCGATGACATCTCACCCAGGGCGACAAAGGTTTCGTTGGTGATCAATTGTTTTTGCTGCGCCGCCAACAGGATCGCCGCACGCCGCACGATCCAGTACAGCCCCAGATAAATCAGCCCGCCGCCCAGTGCGGTAGCCAGCCAGATCAACACCAGACCGCGCTCCATGCGGCTGATCAGGTCTTCGGGTTCCTTGTAGATCTCGACCATCGCCGTGACGTGCTCGCCGTCGGCATCGAACAGCGGAATGTAGTTTTCGATGAAGATGAATTCCGGCGGCGAGACGAACTTTTGCTCCATGCGTGTCTTGTCCACGTCGTGATAACTGGTCGACACCGGCGTCCTGGAGGCGAATGCGCGCTCAAGGTCTTCGTCGGCATGGATCGTGGTGCCCATCAATGCCGGGTTGGTCGACCAGATCACCATGCGGTCGGGGGCGTAGATGTTGGCAAGGATCACGTCAGGCAAGTGCTCGATGTGGTCGAGAAATTCGCCCCGGGCGTTGGCGCGGGCCATCGGGTCTACGTCGGGGAAATCCTTGTCCTTGCGCGGGTCCAGCAGCTCGCCCATGCTGCGCACATTGGGAATGGATACGTGGCGCACCTCGGTCAAGGCAATCGTCTGAATGAACTGCGAGGTCAGCAATGCATCGCGCTGCACGCTCTCGGTAATCACAAATCGCGTGGACACAGCCCCCAGCGCCACCGCCACCGTACCAATCACCGCCATGCTGATGAGGGAAAACCAGCGCAGCAGATTGAACGGTTGCTTTCGCGAGCTCAAGCGCACATCGCCCTCTTCGGACTGGAGCGATTGTGTGGGCATGTTCATGGGCGTACTTCCCGGCGATTCCCCCCATTGGTTATAGCCCACGGTCAGGCATTTGCCCGGTATTGGGTGTTGACGTGACGATCCCCTGTTGGATCCATCACTCGATACACGCGTAACCGTTCGGCAACCACAAATGCCGTGGCTTTGACTTTGCGCCCTGGCACGAGCACGGTCTGGCGCTACCACGGCGGATAAATGGCCTGAACGCAGGGGCAGGACTCACCTTCGTTGCTTCGGGCGTATCGATAGCGGCGCTCAGCCAAAAATAGGGTCCGTGCAGGGGCGCGCGGGGCCGCCAACCCTGAGGAGAAATCCGACGTTTTCCGCGATGTTTAGCAATGCTTGCTCATGTTTAACGACGCTTGTTTAAAAACACTTCGTGTTACTTCGCGCAGGCTACAACGCCTTGCGCCATTGCCTACGCTTGCGCCAGAATCCGCCGGCTTGTGCGCCTTGATCTTGGGCTTTATCGTTTTCCGGTCGCTGAAAATCAGTGATCGGGTTTGGTAGCCCGAGCTGCATAAGGTGCATTGCATCGCCATTTGAGGCTTCTGGTCTCGCATTTATGGTGGTCATGCACAGGGCGCCTTCGGGCGCGCCGGTTTCCTTGTGCCCGGTCTACCAACCTGCGTATGGCCACCACCCCTCGTTTGGTAGCGAGGGTGATGGCTCCTTGTTGTTAGCATAAGGAGTTTTATTTATGTTCAAAGTAACGCCCAATCCACCGGACACCGATCCGGCATCGCCGCAAGACAATCCCGATTCAGAAGCACATCGCGAGGCAGTCAATCGCGCCCTCGATTTCTACTTCAACCCTGCCGCCCAGAACGCTCACATCAAAGCCACTCCGCGAACACCCACCACCCTGTTTATCGTCAACCCGGAACTCGATACCGAAACCCTGCTGGCCCATGCGTGTGAATCCCTGGCATCGGCCAATGTCATGGCGACGGACCTGGCGGATCAACTGGACGGGACATGCCGCAACTCCCTGCTGGGGATTGCGCAAGTCATCATGCTGGGCGAGTTGGCGGTGAATCGGGCGCTGGATCAATTAGCCCCCACCGAGTAGCGACTGCGTCCGGCTGTCTGTAGGAGCAAGCTTGCTCGCGATGGACTCACGATCGTCGCGCTTATCCAGATAACA
>NZ_JACNDU010000023.1:0-86853 GCF_017351735.1 Pseudomonas sp. FW300-N2A2
GCAAAAGTCTGGATAAATCGCATCAAGGTCGCTATCGGGACAGTGCTGACGGTTTAAGTTGGCAAGATTGACTCACCCACCCTCACCCCCACCTTGGGGGAACACGGTCATATTTATGTCATGTCAGGTCCGCAAGCTCGGACCTGTCCGCCAACAACAGGTTGATAACAACAAGGACGACCACATGCCCACACAAAACCCGCACCGTAACCTCGGTTTGTGCACCTCCAGCAAGGTCTACAACGCCCTGACCGAACTCAAGCACCTGGAAGGTCATCGCAGCGCCAAATTTCTTTCGCTACTGGCCGAAAACCTTGTGCGAAAAGGCCTGCTCAACGAACAGGAAGTGGTCCACATGCTGGACTTGGTGGTCGACTGACCGACAGACGGTCGTTTGCACCCGCTGCCGTCAATGTCGACTATCGAAAGCGATGATTGTTCGTTCGCGCGGCGGCCCCGTAAGGTAGCTCCATAGATTGATGGAGGTACTTATGTCCCAGGTTCAAATCATGTCCGTTATTGGCAGCGCCGTTCCCGCCTCGCTCAGAGAGCTAGGATTGCTCGCCTGTTGGTATCTGGTCCAGGACGGTGAACAAATCAGCGGTCCGCTGCCATCGCTGACCGCCGCCAAGGCACTGTCACAGAGCTTCGACACCGGCCGACTCAGCGCTTAAGGCAACTGCACCCGCGGTTTGGTTTCCATGAAAATCGCCCAGCTCGACATAAACAGCGCGGCGATCAACGGTCCGATGACAAAGCCATTGAGCCCGAAAATCGCCAGGCCGCCGAGGGTCGAGATGAGGATCAGATAGTCCGGCATCTTCGTGTCCTTGCCCACCAGGATCGGGCGCAGCACGTTGTCCACCAGGCCAATCACGAACACCCCGAAAAGCCCCAGCACCACGCCCTGCCAGATCGCCCCGCTGAACAGGAAAAATGCGGCCACCGGCGCCCAGACAATCCCTGCGCCAACTGCCGGCAACAGCGACAGAAACGCCATCAACACCGCCCAGAGCAACGAGCTCGGGATGTCCAGAAACCAGAAAATAAAACCGCCCAATGCGCCTTGAGTGATCGCCACAAAAAGGTTGCCCTTCACCGTGGCGCGCACCACGCGGTTGAACTTGAGCTGCAAACGGCGTTTCTGGTGTTCTTCCAGCGGCACGGCGGCGCGCACTTTGCGCGCCAGTTCTGCTCCGTCGCGCAAAAAGAAGAACAACAGGTACAGCATGATGAAAAAACCCACCACGAAATCAAACGTACCCTGACCGAAACTGAAGGCTTTGTTGGCGATGAACTCATTGCCCGTCACCGCACTCTTGATGATTTTCTCCCGCAGCCCCTCCAGCTCACCGATCCCGGCGCGATCGAGCAAGTGCTGGAAGTACGGAGGCAGGCTGTGTTTGAAATGCGTGATGTACCCCGCGATGTCCAGCTCGCCGCTTTCGATGCTCTTGTAAAGCGCCGCCCCTTCCTGGACCAGCAGAATACTGAGGATGATCACCGGCAGGATCGCAATGACCATGCAGATGCTCAACGTCAGCATTGACGTCAGGTTGCGCTCCCAGCCGAACTTCAGTTGCAGTCGCCGCTGCAACGGCGCGAAGAGAATGCCGAGGATCACCGCCCAGAACACCGCGCCGTAGAACGGCAGCAAAATCCAGATAAACGCGGCGGTCACCACCCCCAGCAAAATCACCAGTGATTTGTCTTGTACCTTCTCTTCGTTCATGTCCGATCCATGTCAGTCCGCAGGGCACAGGCCCTTGTAGCAAGAGCCGTCCTGATGCTTAGTCCGCCACGGTTCGCGCGAGTGCCATCCGTTTGTTCATCAAGCATAGATCCAGATCAATGAATGCCACGGGCATGCCGATTATCCTCGCCGGCTTTTGCGATCGACCCGCCCATGACCCTTTTCACACCTGAGCTGCTCGCCCCCGCCGGCACCATGAAAAACATGCGTTATGCCTTCGCCTATGGCGCCGACGCGGTGTACGCCGGTCAGCCTCGCTACAGCCTGCGGGTGCGCAACAACGAGTTCGATCACGCCAACCTGGCGCTCGGCATTCGCGAGGCCCAGGCACAGGGCAAGCGCTTTTACGTGGTGGTAAACATCGCCCCGCACAACGCCAAACTCAAAACCTTCCTCAAGGACCTGGAGCCGGTGATTGCCATGGCACCGGACGCGCTGATCATGTCCGATCCGGGCCTGATCATGCTGGTGCGTCGGCACTTTCCGCAGATGCCGATCCACCTGTCGGTACAAGCCAACACGGTCAACTGGGCGAGTGTCGAGTTCTGGCAACAACAAGGCTTGAGCCGGATCATCCTGTCACGGGAACTGTCCCTGGAAGAAATCGCCGAAATCCGCCAGCAAGTGCCCGCCATGGAGCTGGAAGTGTTCGTCCACGGCGCGTTGTGCATGGCCTATTCCGGCCGCTGCCTGCTGTCGGGCTACATGAACAAACGCGATGCCAATCAGGGCAGTTGCACCAATGCCTGTCGCTGGAAGTACTCGGCGCAAGAAGCCACGGAAAATCTGCTCGGCGACATCGTGCAGACCTTCCAGCCCGAACCGACGCTGGGAATTGGCGCGCCCACCGATCAAGTGTTCCTGTTGCAGGAAGCCAACCGTCCCGACGAACTGATGCCGGCCTTCGAAGACGAACACGGCACCTACATCATGAACGCCAAGGACCTGCGCGCCGTGCAGCACGTCGAGCGCCTGACGCAAATGGGCGTGCATTCGCTGAAAATCGAAGGGCGGACCAAATCTCACTTTTACTGCGCGCGCACCACTCAGGTTTACCGTCGGGCGATCGACGATGCGGTGGCCGGTCGCGACTTCGACCGGGGCCTGATGACCGATCTGGAATCCCTCGCCCAGCGCGGTTACACCGAAGGTTTTCTGCGTCGTCACGTGCATGACGAATACCAGAATTATCAGAACGGCAGCTCAGTGTCGGAGCGACAGCAATTTGTCGGCGAATTGACCGGCGAGCGGCGTGACCGGCTGGCGGAAGTCAAAGTGAAGAACCGCTTTGGCCTGGGCGATCACATGGAACTGATGACGCCCAAGGGCAACTTCCACTTCGATTTGCATCAGTTGCAGAACGTCAAAGGCCAGCCCATCGATGTGGCGCCGGGGGATGGGCACACCGTGTACCTGCCGATTCCGGATGCGGTGGATTTGCGCTTCGGGTTGTTGATGCGGGATGTGCGCGAGATGTGATCTTCGATCAACACCGCGATCCCCAAAACACCGCATCCCCTGTCACACCGCTATTGCTGATACACCGCTTTCTTTTGAACACCGCGCCCCCTGTAGGAGCTGGCTTGCCAGCGATGAGGCCCTTCAAATTTTCACCGCAGCTAAGGCCGCCATCGCTGGCAAGCCAGCTCCTACAGGGGGACGCGGTGTTTCGGATAGCGGTGGTGTCTCAGGTGAACTCCTCGCGCAACATCGCCACAAACGCTTCTCGCGCCGGGTGAACCCCGGCGTTTTCATGCCAGTAAAACAGGTTGTCGATGGCGGTCAGTTCAGGGAACTCATACCCCGCGCACCCCGCGCCTTTGGCGTACTGATCGAACACCCCTTTGGGCACCAGCGCGACCCCCGCCCCCGCACTGACGCACCCGACAATCGCGCCGTAACTCGCCAGGCTGACAATCGGCAGCGCCTGCCCCTGGCGCAACAACCAATGTTCCAGCGCCGCACGGTAAGGACACCCCTGGGGCCACATGAACACGGTCTTGTCCTGCAAATCGGCGATCTCGCGCACCGGCCCCAGCGACGTCGAGGCAATCAGCAGCAGCTCCTCGCGGTACATCGGCGTGCGCTTGAGTTGTGAGCGCTCGACATCCACCGCGACGATTGCGCCGTCGAGCCGGTGGTTGGCGGTGTCATCGAGCAATTGGCCCCACGTGCCGGTGGTCAGCTCCAGCGCGACCGCCGGATAGCGCTTGTGGAACTTGGCGAGCAAACGCGGCAAGCGACCGGTGGCCGACGATTCGATGGCGCCGATGCGCAACGGGCCGGACGGTTCGGCGGCGGGGTCGACCGCCCGCTTGGCCTCAGCCGTCATGGCAAGAATCTTCGAGGCGTAGGCCAGAAAAGTCTGCCCCGACGGACTGATGCGCAACCCTCTGCCTTCGCGGATAAACAACGCGACGCCCAGCTCCGCTTCCAGCGACTTGATCCGTGCCGTGATGTTCGACGGCACGCAATGCAACAGCTCGGCCGCCCGGGCGATGCTGCCGACGTCGGCCACGGTCTTGAACATGCGAATCTGTGCCAGCTCCATACATCACCCAAAGTGAACGGTTCGCGCAGTATAAGTCAGTTGTGGCGAACGGTCCGCGTTCTGATACTCGAAGCATCTGCCCACAGGTGCCCGACCATGCAAGCGCTCTCAACCGCCACCCCTCCCCTCAAAATCATCCTGGCCATGGCCTTCGTCGTCGCGTGCTGGGGCTATTCCCCGACCGGAATTCACATCGGCTTGCAAGCCTATGATCCCGGGCATCTGGCATTGCTGCGGTTTCTGCTGGCGTCAGTGTTCATGGCGCTGGTCGCGGTGTTCAAAGGCATCAGCCTGCCGACCCTTCGCGATTTGCCAATGCTGTTCGGCCTCGGCTTTTTTGCGGTGAGCCTGCATCACGTGGCGATCAATTTTGGTCAGCAAGGGGTCAGCGCCGGTGCGTCCAGCGTGCTCGCGCAATCGACGCCCTTGTTCAGCACGCTGCTGGCGCGCTTCGTGTTCAAAGACCAGGTGAGCGCGTGGCGTTGGGGCTGTGTTTTTCTGGGATTGATCGGCGTGGTGATTGTGGTGGCGGGCGATCGCGGACTGGGCAGCATCGACGCCCATGGCCTGTTGATTCTGCTGGCGGCGGTGTCCTGGAGTTTCTACTTCGCGTTGCAGAAACATCACTCCGGGCGTTACGACGGGCTGACACTGGTCTGCTACACGGTGTGGTCGGGGACCGCGTTGTTACTGGTTTATCTGCCGGGGTTGGCGGCGCAAGCGGTCAACGCGCCGATGCAGGTGCAACTGGCAGTGCTGGCGCTGGGCATTTTTCCGAGCGCGCTCGCCTACCTGGCCTGGGCATTTGTGTTGACTCACGTTGATTTGAGCCGGGCGACGATGACGCTGTATCTGGTGCCGCCGACGGCCATGGCGAATGCCTCGTTTGGCTTGGGGGAACGGCCGACGGTGATGATCGTTGTCGGGGGGACGGTGGTGTTGGTCAGTGTGTTGGCGTTGAATCTGGAGCGGCGGTTTGTGGCGATTCGGGTGGCGGGTGTTTGATTGGAGTTTTGTGGTGATGGGGCTGGCGCCTTCGCCGGCAAGCCGGCTCCTACAGGGGATCGCGGTTCGGTTCTGCGCCAGCCGGATTCCGCGAAGGCGGTTAATCGCGATCCGCCAGAAACCGGTCCCGGCTGTTGGTCAGGTGCAGCCACATTGCCGCCCGCGCCGCGTCCGCATCCTGACGCTTGATCGCGTTGAGAATCGCCTCGTGTTCCAGATTGGCCAACTGCCCCAGCTTGCTCAAATCCGCCGCGCCACGTTCAGCCGCATTGACGCGGGTGCGGGGGATCATCGCGCTGCCCAGGTGCTGCATGATTTCCGTGAAGCAGACATTGCCGGTGGCCTCGGCGATCAGCAGATGGAAACGCCTGTCGGCTTCGACGCAGCTGTCGTTGTTGGCGAGCAGGCTTTGGTAATCGTCCAGCGCTTCGCGCATCTGTGCCAATTGCGGGTCCGTGCGCCGAATCGCCGCCAACGCAGCGGCCTGGGTTTCGAGGCCCAGGCGCAACTCCAGAATGCTGCGCACGCCCAGCGCGGTATCGACATTCAGTCGTAGCCCCTGCTCCGGTGCGCGCTCGATGACAAACGTGCCGATGCCGTGCCGGGTTTCCACCAGCCCCGACGCCTGCAACTTCGAGATTGCCTCGCGCACCACGGTGCGACTGACCCCGTGCTCCTGAACGATGCTGTTCTCCGACGGCAGCTTGTCCCCCGGCAGCATCTGGCCGAGCAGGATGCTCTGGGTCAGTTTCGCGACCAGGTCATGGGCCAGGTTGTGAGTGCGCTTGCGGGCAGGCGCGTCGAGGTCATCTTGCATGGCAATCATCCGAAAGCAGGGCTAAGCGGATCGTAGCACTGCGGTCGAACGGTTTCTCAAGAAAACCGCGCCCAGCTTGTATGACAACACTCAACAAAACAGACATCAAAGACAAAAACAAAGCGTACAAACGCCCCTAAACTGAATAACAAATGACCTTAACCATACTATTTTGTTGATCATTACCTCTTGCAGGATAAAAAAATGTAGTTGTATGATGTCTAGCAACAACGCCACACCTGCAACACCCCGCATAAAAATAATCAGTGGGAGAAAACCAAGTGAATACATCCGTATCCGGGATGCACGACGGTGCCGATTCGGTCCTGAAGTCCGCCATCTCGAAAGTGAAACGCCACGTTCTGCCGCTGTTCGTCATCATGTTCATCGTCAACTACATCGACCGCGTGAACATCGGCTTCGTCCGCGCCCACATGGAACATGACCTGGGCATTGGTGCTGCCGCCTACGGCCTCGGTGCCGGCCTGTTCTTCATCGGCTACGCGCTGTTCGAAGTCCCCTCCAACATCCTCCTGCAAAAAGTCGGCGCACGAATCTGGCTGACCCGCATCATGCTGACCTGGGGTCTGGTGGCCGCCTGCATGGCGTTCATCCAGAACGAAACCCACTTCTACATCCTGCGATTCCTGTTGGGCGTGGCTGAGGCCGGCTTCTTCCCCGGGGTGATTTATTACTTCACGCGCTGGTTACCCGGAGTAGAACGCGGCAAGGCCATCGCGATCTTCCTCAGCGGCTCGGCCATTGCCTCGCTGATCTCCGGCCCGTTGTCCGGCCTGCTCCTGCAAATCAGCGGGTTCGGCATGCACGGCTGGCAATGGATGTATTTCATTGAAGGCATGTTCTCCGTCGGGCTGTGCGTATTCGTCTGGTTCTGGCTCGACTCCAAACCCCACGACGCCAAATGGCTGAGCCGCGATGAGCAAGACGCGCTGGTCAAAGCCATCGATGACGAACAACTGGCCCGCGAAGCCGCGACGCCGATCAAACCGTCGCTGGGCACGCTGCTCAAGGATCGCCAGATCATCCTGTTCTGCCTGATCTACTTCTTCATCCAGCTGACCATTTACGCCGCGACCTTCTGGCTGCCGAGCATCATCAAGAAGATGGGCGACCTCAGCGACGTTCAGGTCGGGCTGTTCAACTCGATCCCGTGGTTGCTGTCGATTGTCGGCATGTACGCCTTCGCGTCGCTCTCGACGAAATGGAAACACCAGCAAGCCTGGGTCGCCGCTGCCCTGCTGATCGCTGCGGCGGGGATGTTCATGTCCACCACCGGCGGGCCGGTCTTCGCTTTCGTGGCGATCTGCTTCGCGGCGCTGGGTTTCAAATCGGCCTCTTCGCTGTTCTGGCCAATCCCTCAGGCGTACCTGGATGCACGGATCGCCGCTGGCGTGATCGCGCTGATCAACTCGGTGGGCAACCTCGGCGGCTTCGTCGCGCCGACCACCTTCGGCCTTCTGGAACAACACACCGGCTCGATTCAAGGCGGGCTGTACGGCCTCGCCGCGACCTCGATCATCGCCGCGATCATCGTCTTCGCTGCACGCAACATACCGAAAACCGCACCGGCCGTTGCGCTGGGCAAACCAACGCCCAACCACGCCTGATCGCTGCTATTTAAGGACAAGAACATGAACCAACAAGACACCGCAAAAGCCCCGATCATCACCAGCATGCAAGTGGTTCCGGTGGCCGGTCACGATGGCATGCTGCTCAACCTGAGCGGCGCCCATGGCCCGTTTTTCACCCGCAACATCGTGATCCTCAAGGACAACGCCGGGCACACCGGCGTCGGTGAAGTGCCGGGCGGCGAGCGCATTCGCCAGACCCTGGAAGATGCGCGCAGCCTGGTGGTCGGCAGCCCGATTGGCACCTATCAGAGGATTCTCAACCAGGTGCGCCAGACCTACGCCGACCGCGATGCCGGTGGTCGCGGCTTGCAGACGTTCGACCTGCGCATCACCATTCACGCGGTGACTGGCCTGGAAGCGGCGCTGCTCGATTTGCTCGGCCAGCATCTGGACGTGCCCGTCGCAGCACTGCTCGGCGAAGGCCAGCAACGCGACGAAGTGAAGATGCTCGGTTATCTGTTTTATGTCGGTGATCGCAACGCTACCGATCTGGCTTATCGCAGCGAACCGGACGCCGACAACGACTGGTTCCGCCTACGCCACGAGAAAGCCATGACCGCCGATTCCGTGGTGCGCCTGGCGGAAGCCGCCCACGCCCGTTACGGGTTCAAAGACTTCAAGCTCAAGGGCGGCGTGCTCAGTGGCGACGAAGAAATCGAAGCGGTCACCGCGCTGGCCGAACGTTTTCCCGACGCGCGCATCACCCTTGATCCAAATGGCGCCTGGTCGCTGAAAGAAGCGATCCGCTTGTGCCGCGATCAGCATCACGTCCTCGCTTACGCCGAAGACCCGTGCGGTGCGGAAAACGGTTATTCAGGCCGGGAAGTCATGGCCGAATTCCGCCGCGCCACCGGCCTGAAAACCGCGACCAACATGATCGCCACCGACTGGCGGGAAATGGGTCACGCGATCCAGTTGCAATCGGTGGACATCCCGCTGGCCGACCCGCATTTCTGGACGATGCAGGGTTCGGTTCGCGTGGCGCAGATGTGCCACGAATGGGGCCTGACCTGGGGCTCGCACTCCAACAACCACTTCGACATTTCCCTGGCGATGTTCACCCACGTCGCAGCCGCTGCACCGGGCGAAATCACCGCCATCGACACCCACTGGATCTGGCAGGACGGCCAGCGCCTGACCAAAGCGCCGCTGCAGATCGTCGACGGTTGCGTGCAAGTGCCGAAGAAACCGGGGCTCGGGGTTGAGCTGGACATGGATCAACTGGCCAAGGCCCATGAGCTGTACAAAGGCATGGGGCTGGGTGCGCGAGATGACAGCGTGGCGATGCAGTTTCTGATTCCGGGGTGGAAATTCGATAACAAGCGGCCGAGCCTGGTGCGCTAATCAGGCGCACCGCGACCCTGTAGGAGCCGGCTTGCCGGCGATTGCGGTGGGTCAATCGACACATTTATCGCCCGAACGGACGCCATCGCCGGCAAGCCGGCTCCTACAGGGTGAGCGGTGTTTGGGCGGCTTGCAAAAGCCACCCCTTGAACGCCGCCATCGCCGACGTTTCGGGCCGTGACTGCAAGCGGGTCAGCCAGTAGCTGCCGGTGGTGATGCCGATGGCGAACGGTTGCTCGATGACTCCCGCCGCCAGTTGCCGGGCGAACATCAACGGCGGCGCCAAGGCCACACCCGCACCTTGCAACGCCGCCTCCATCATCGCCAGCGAGGAATCAAAGACGATGCTGCGAGGCGGCGCGGCATGGGCAGGCAGGCCGGTGGCCTGAAACCATTCGGGCCACTCATCCGTGCGATAGGAACGCAACAGCGTTTGCTGCAACAGATCGTCCGGCGCGTGCAGTTGCCGGGCAATCTCGGGCACGCACAACACCGACAACGGCGCCTCGATCAACCTGACCGCTTCAATCCCGTGCCACGCTCCCGCGCCAAAGCGAATCGCGTAATCCAGCCCTTCAGCCGCCACGTCCACTCGATTGTTGTGGGTCGACAGACGCAAATCTATGAACGGATGTTTCGCCTGAAAGTCCGCCAGTCGCGGCAACAGCCAACCGACCGCAAACGTCCCCACTGCGCCCACCGTCAACACCTCACGAAAATGCCCGCCTTCGAAACGCTCCAGGGTTTCGGCGATTCGATCGAAGGACTCGCGCAGCACCGGCAACAAGGTCTCCCCCTCACTGGTCAGCATCAGCCCGCGGGGCAGGCGTTTGAACAGGGTGACGTTGAGTTGGGCTTCCAGGCTTTTGACCTGATGACTCACCGCGGCTTGCGTGACGCACAACTCCACCGCCGCCCGTGTAAAACTCAGATGACGCGCAGAGGCCTCGAAGGCGCGCAGTGCGTTGAGCGGTAATTGCGGGCGGATCATGCCAACTCCCAAATTTTTCTAATGGCTAAGCCGAGATATTGTCGTTTGTCGAAGCACGGCGAACTGAATAGATTTGGCACGCCCAGCGACGGCCCGATTCATAAACCGCTCGGAGTGTAGCGGGTTTAATCATCAAATCTCATGGACAGCAGCTCAATCATGCACAACTCAACATTCGGCAAGGTCTTATCCTGCAGCGCTTTCGGACTGCTCCTCAGTGCAGGTTACTGCGTTGCCGGGAATCAGACTGACGCGCAGATCGAAGCGGCGGTGAATGCCGCGGTTGCCCCGGTCATGCAGCAACAGAACATTCCCGGCATGGCCGTCGCGATCACCGTGAATGGCAAGCAGCATTACTTTAACTACGGCGTGGCCTCGAAGGAAACCGGCACGCCTGTCACCGAAAGCACCCTGTTCGAGATCGGTTCGGTGAGCAAAACCTTCACCGCTACCCTCGCCGCCTACGCCCAGGCCAGCGGCAAACTGTCCCTGTCGGACAAGGCCAGTCATGTCCTGCCGGCATTGCGCGGCAGCGCGTTCGATCACGTCAGCGTGCTGCAACTGGGCACCTACACCGCCGGCGGCCTGCCGCTGCAATTCCCCGACAATGCCGACGCAGCGGACAAGATGCTCGGCTATTTCAAACAGTGGAAACCGGCTTACACCGCCGGCAGCCATCGGCTGTATTCGAACCCGAGCCTGGGATTGTTCGGGTATCTGGCGGCCAACAGCATGGGCCAGCCGTTTGATGAGCTGATGGAAAAGACCGTGCTGCCCAAGCTCGGCTTGCAGCACACCTACCTCAAGGTGCCGCAGGATCAGATGGCGCTTTACGCTCAGGGATACAACAAGGAAGACAAACCGGTGCGGGTCGAGCCGGGCGCGCTGGACTCAGAAGCGTATGGCGTAAAAACCAGCGCCTCGGACCTGCTTCGCTATGTCGAGGCGAACATCAAACCATCCAGCCTTGAAGCGCCGATGCAGCAAGCCATCGCCATGACGCATGCCGGTTACTACACGGTCGGCGACATGACCCAGGGGCTGGGCTGGGAGTTTTACCACTACCCGATCACCCTCGATAAATTGCTCGCCGGCAACTCGTCGCAAATGGCGATGGAGGCGCACAAAGTCCAGTGGCTGAACCCGCCGCAAGCTCAACCGGACAACGTACTGATCAACAAGACCGGCTCCACCGGTGGCTTCGGCGCGTATGTGGCGTACGTGCCCTCGAAAGACATCGGCATCGTGATCCTGGCCAACAAAAACTACCCGAACCCGGAGCGAGTCAAAATCGCCCATGCGGTGTTGAGCACATTGACTCAATAACCTACGAACCAACCCCCTGTAGGAGCGAGCCTGCTCGCGATTGCGGTGTGACAGGCGAAAGAGATTTCGAATGTTACGCCCTCATCGCGAGCAAGCTTGCTCCTACAAGGATTGGCGCAGGCAAAAAAATGGGCGACCTGTTGAGGTCGCCCATTTTTGTTAGCGCGTGGCCATCTACGCCTTCAATCGTCAGGCATTTCCGGTGGCTTGGTCGGCTTCGCCGGTTTGCCCGGTTTCGCCCCCTTGGCGCCGTTAGGCGGTGCGGCCTCTGTGACGGGTGGCGGGGTTGGCACCGTGGCTTCTTTCTCGGTGGACGGCAACTGGTCGACCGTACTGAAAATCGCCTTCAGATCAACCGCGTCCGATTGCTCGAGTTTCTTTTCGCCGTCCTTGCCGACCAGAATCACCTTGGTCTTGGCCCCTGCCCCCAACTTGAGCGAACGGATCAAGGCTGCCGTGTCTTGCGGCCCGAGGTCTTTGCCTTCGCGCTGGCCCATCAGGTTGAGCACGGTGTACAGGACCATGTTCCGGTCGGTGAATTCCTTGCGATTGGCCGGCTCATCCAGTGACTTTTTCAGGCTGACCCACGCCGGGTCGACCGTGCTCGGCGCAATGACAATCAGCGGCCGGGACCTGCCCTTGTCCATGTCCAGCGGTGAGTCGCCATCGGCGGCGAGCAAGGGGCCGGCGAAAGCCAGCAGGGTTGTCAGGGTCAATGACCTGATGAGCATGCGCATCTCCTTTTGATATCCACGCTCTAATGATTGCGCATCGCGGCGTTCGTTCCGGGGGTCGCACCGCAATTGTGTTTCGCCTTGACCCAAGCTTAGGTCAGGGCGGTCATTGCGCAACAGGCTGAGCTAATCTCAAGACTCGATATACACCTGAACCGCCGTGAGGATCCCGCCATGAGCGCTCAGCTGAATCACACCATCGTCTGGTGCCGAAACAAACAGATATCCGCGTCGTTTCTGGTCGAAATTCTCGGCTTGCCCACCCCCGAACCCTTCGGGCCGATGTTGATCGTGAAACTCGAAAACGGCGTGTCGCTGGACTACTACGACAATGACCCGCCGATTGCCTCTCAGCATTATGCGTTTCTGGTCAGCGACGACGATTTCGATGCGGCGTTCGCTCGCCTGCAAGCCAGGCAGCAAGCGTGGTGGGCTGATCCCTGCAAACAGCAACCGCAACAGATCAACGATTATGGGGGTGGCAGGCGCGTGTATTTCGATGACCCGGACGGGCATCTGCTGGAGATTTTCACCCGGGAATGAATGCGGCCATCGGCAGACATCAGCAACACAAACAATGCCGCCGGGCATCTTAAGGATCTTCTTGCACCACAAAGGACGTTAGCCGCCTTATCAGCGGTGTCGCAAGCAACACGAATGGCACAATGGTCATCCAGGCAACCAGCCAGGCTTTTAACCCATACGACAGTAACTGACTAGCCGAAAGGCTTGAAGGACTGGCTATGGCCGTAGCAATAGCGCAGGTGATTGCGGACTGGATCACCGCAGAAATTCGCTGGCGAAATCGCCGATGGAGCTTGGGCATTTCCGGTACTCCCAGACGGCTGCGTCGCAAGTTGCGAGCAGCCGGCTTGCATGGACCTTACTTGGCTTGGAGCAATTCAACAGTCTGCGCAGTCGTCAACAGAGCGTTGGCGATGTAACGGAAGTTGATCAGCGCGGCCAGGTAACCGTCCCCTTCCGGGGTGGTCGGGCCGGCGGTAGCGTCACGCACCACGGCCACCTCGAAACCTTGCTCCAGCAATTCACGCAGGTGCGACTCGACGCAAAGGTTGGCCGCCATACCCGCCAGAATAATTTGCGATACACCGTGCTTGCGCAGTTGCAGCGCCAAGTCATTGGTTTCCGGGCCGTAGACCTTGTGTGGCGAAGCGATGATGGTTTTACCGTCGAGAATGTACGGTTTGAACTCGGGCATGAAGTCCGCACCGGAGTTCTCGAAACCGTCGAGGGTCAGCGGGCCCTTGCGATCGAACATGCAGATGGAGTGCATGACCTTTTCCAGCGGCCCGCCGAATTTCCACTCGTGGTCGCACGGATAGTAGTAGTGCGGGGAGACAGCGACCGTGATGCCCGCACCTTTGGCGGCAGCGAACAACTGACCGAGGTGATTGACCACATCGTGCTCGACGATACTCTTGCCAAACACATCCCAACTCACACCCTCAGGGCTGAGGAAGTCGATTTGGGGGTCGATGACGACCAGCGCAGTGCGGGAAAGGTCAATTTTCATACCTGGATTTGGCAGCGCAGGGCTGGCTGGATCTGCGTAATGTGCGTGGCGTGTTGTGTCGTTGCTCATGCCAATAGACTCCGATCGTGGGTAATAAAGTTGCTCTATGCCATGGCGCCCCTGCGGGCCGTTGCTTACCATCGGCGAGAACTTCATCCTATCCCCACCTTCTGATCCGACTTTGTCAGCACGTACAGAGTCTTTATCTGGTCGTCGCTATCATGGATATCCTGTCCGAATTCTTCGAACGCACGAACCTTCAGGGCAGGCTTTTCTTCTCTGGCCGGGTCGATGGCACTCTTGTCCTCGATAAGCCGCCAGGTATGGCGTTCATCCATGTCATCAGCCAGGGCGGTATCGACATGGTTCAGCCTGGGTTACCAAAGATCTCCATTGCCGAGCCCAGCGTGCTGTTCTGTCCGAGCAGTTGCCGGTATCAACTGCGCTCCAATACGATCGAGGGGGCAGAACTGATTTGCGCCTCATTTCAATTTGGGCGAAACACACAACACCCCTTCCCTCTCGGGCTCAAAGAAACCCTGATCTTCCCATTCAGAGAACTGGAGAATCTCGGCCCGGTTATTGGCGCGTTACTCGCCGAGTTTCGGGATCAGGAGGCTGGAAGGACCAAAGCGCTGAATCTGCTGTTGGAATACATATTTGTCCTGATCGTGCGACGCGCCGTTGCAGACGGACTGATATCCAGTGGATTGCTCTATGCCCTGCAGGATGGGCGCCTCGGCGCGGTATTCAACAGCATCCATTCAGTGCCGGATGAGCTTTGGACCGTCGAGAAACTGGCGAGCCTGGCAAACATGTCCAGGTCGAAATTTTCCGCCTGCTTCACCCAGATAATGGGGCAGTCGCCTATGGGGTACGTCACCGCATGGAGGATGAAGGTGGCTCAGGACATGCTTCGTGATGGTGTTCAGATCAAGGTGATCGCCGAGTCGGTCGGTTACAGCTCGCAGGCGTCTTTTTCGAAAAGCTTTCTGAACGTCATTGGTTGTCCTCCAGCCGAGTGGCTGAAACGCGATGCCAGTGCAGAAGCACCCTTGGTGACCGCACACGTGCAGCCCGCACAAGATTTTCTGGCTTCACAGGCGTAACAGAGCAAGGATCGCCGAACCCAAGCGCAGTCTTTATGACTACTCTGCGCGTCATATTGACTCTTTCCAGCCGTTGTATATATGACAACACACAATCATATCTTGTTGATATATAACAACAAATAAACTGGCACGATTCATGAAATAGTTTTGGAAATGCCTCCAAAGCAGGAAATCATCATGTCTCGTTCCATCCCCCTCAGTTTTACGCTTTGCCTGTTGCTCTCACCTGTGTGCATGGCCGATCAGGTCGTCCGTGAGGTGCCTGATACCACCGCTGGCAAGGGCGCCGGTGCCGTGACCGGATTGATGGTCGGCGCTGTGGGTGGCCCGATTGGAGCGCTGATCGGTGCCGGCGTCGGATTCTTTGCCGGCAGCGCTGTTCAGGAAGCGGCCGGTCTCACGGAAACCGCTTATGAAGTGAAGGACGCCCAGGGCGAAATCAGCACTGTTCGCTCGCCCAATGCCCGCTTCGAACCAGGTCAACAAGTGACGCGCAAAGGCCCGCGCCTGGTGCGTCAGGACAGTTGATCCAGCCATCACCACGAACTTCTTTTTGGGATCCGGCCATGGGTCGGTTCCTCTTTTTTTTCTCGTTTTCGAGGGTGGATGAGCCGCATCTCGTCTGCCCTTTTTTCTTACACCGCGCTTTATCCTTAAAGGCTGCGGAACACCGTAAACAGCCTCTTGATGATAATCATCGCAATGAATATTCATCGATCTAACGATAGGTATCTGCCGCAAAAGTCGCTTCATCCAAGGCAATGCAAAAAAACAGCAACTTCATAGCCGGCTGTCAGACAAATATGGATAAGCATCTAACACACAAGCACTTTTATTTACTTTCCTGACCATTCGGCCAACAAAGACAGCAAAAATTATCCTCGTCGTCACGTTTTAAGCATTTCAATTCAACACTACTTTCTTATAAAATTCCCCGCCTTAATGGCCCCTGGCCAGCAACCTCGGAAAAGCGGCTCTCTCTCCCTTGAAAAGAAAAGCCCGGCGACACCTTGTTGCGACTTTTCCTGACATCATCCGGTACAGCTCCGAACACTGAATTCCTTTCGTACACTCATGAACTGCCAGCCAGGCACTTTCTGCCTGGATGCTCCCTTTACTAACGTTTCCCTATCTGTCCGAGACAGAGGAGGATTATTTGCTTCGCAAGCTTGCACTGCCTTATGGTTTGAGGACGATCCTGACGACTGCGCTGGTATTCCAGTGTGCAACTTTAGTCCTCAGCTTATGGTTAGTGAGCAGCAACCAATCGAGCATTGGAACCCTATCAAGTGTCGCTGTCGATCAAGTCGACGCAGTGGCAGAAACTGTTCAACACTTGATGGAGGCACGCCTCTCCCTGTCGCGAGCCAACACCCGCATCGTACTGTTTAATAAAATTCCGCATGAAATGGTGCAACACGCCCGCGCGGAACTGACACTGGCGAATAAATCGTTTGACCGCTTCCTCACACACACAAAGGTTGATGAAGAAAATCACATCCGAGTCCAGGCTTTAAAAGACGTGTATTCACGTTATGTGGAGGTGCTCAATCAATTGGTCAAGTACACGGGCGCTGGCGACGTCCAATGGGCACTCGCTCAGCCGGTACAGGACATTCAAGAGCAACTCCTTCTGGAACAAAAAAACTTCATAAAATACGGAAACAGCATCAGTCAGACTTCACTTCAGTCCATGGGTGATCGATTTAAAATATACATCGCCGCCGCCGCAATGATACTTCTAATGGTATTAGCAACAACATTCTTCCTGCTGTACATCATAAAGAAAGTTGAGAAGAGTCGACTTCTGAAAATTGCCGTCAATCGAACTGACAGTGCAATTATCGTCACTAATCCGAACAGCATAATTACCTATGTAAATGAGGGTTTTGTGCGCATGCTGGGTTATGAAATATCAGACCTGGTGGGGAAAAAACCGGACGAGGTATTTTATGGCCGCCATACGGATCAGGAAGCAGTCCTTTCTTTCAGAAACAGTATCCAGAAAGGACAAAGCCATACCACTGAATTACTGGTCTACAACAAATCAAAGAATCCATTATGGGTACGCGTGGTCGCCAATCCGGTGCTCGACCCACAGGGTGTTCAGCAGGACGTCGTGGCTATTGTGACTGACATCACCGAGGCCAAGATGAATGACGAGTTGCAGTTCAAGGTCCTCAGTGCCATGGCCCGCGAAGAGCCACTTCCCGACATCATGAAGTTGATTTGTCTGGAGATAGGTCGTATCGCTCCTGAAATCGGCGTTTCAATAAGACAATTTGATGAGCAGGGCTGCCTTCCACTGGTGGCGGAATTCAACCTGCCGGCCGGGTTGATTCAGTCACTGGAAAGCCTTGCCGAAAGGTCCATCCTGAAAAAAATGGACGTGAAAGAAAGCATGATGCTGAACTTCACTGACCCTGCATCGGACCAGGGCGATTGCATCGATCACAAACTCTCGCAATCGTTCGGTTTCACGGCCGGCTGGGTTAACACCATTCGCTCCAACAACGGACGTTGCTTAGGCACATTTACCCTTTACTACCGTGAAAATCACCTCCCTGCGGTCCAACATCACAGGCTGCTTGAAACCAGCCTGAAGCTGTGCGCACTCGCCCTCGAGAGGGACAGCTTTATCAACGATATTGAACGACTGGCCTATTATGACAGCCTGACGATGTTGCCCAATCGGCGACTGTTGATGATGAAAGCAAACTCAATGATTGCCAATGCTCAGCGCTCGCAATCATCAATGGCCGTGTTGTTCATCGACATTAATAAGTTCAAGCAAATCAATGACTCACTTGGGCATGCCGCCGGGGATTTGCTTCTGTCTGAAATAGCCAGGAGGCTTCAGGGTTCTGTGAGGGGCAATGACTTTGTCAGCCGGCTTTCAGGAGATGAATTCGTCATTATTCTGTCCCCCTCCAGCGCTGAACAGGCGATTGCCTTTTCAGAAAGAATAATCAGCAAACTATCGGAACCCATGATGTTGGCCGATGTAAAAATTGCGCCCTCGGCCAGCATTGGTATTGGTATTTATCCAGACCACGGTAACGACATTCACTCATTGCTTTTGCATGCCGATCAGGCGATGTACAAAGCCAAGTCCGCAGGCCGCCAGGCAATTGAAGTGTTCGACCAGGTGATCAACGATTCAACCAATGACGAACTGACACTGAGCCTGGCCCTCGAGAATGCCCTGGAGTCCAATCAGCTGACGCTGCATTACCAGCCCCAGATAGCGCTCGACGACAACCAACTTTTTGGTGTCGAGGCACTTGCCCGCTGGATTCATCCGGAGCTTGGAAACATCCCTCCAAATCGATTCATCCCTTTGGTGCGCGAGGCAGGATTGATGCCCAAGCTCAATCAATGGGTACTCACCGAAGCCTGCCGGCAGATGGCTCAATGGCGCGACTCGGGACTTGCCGTGCCTCGCATGTCGGTAAACATCTTCCCCGTCGCCTTTCGCGACAGAGCCATTATTGATCTCATCCAGTCTCTGCTGACAAAGCATGGGCTCCTACCCTCCTGCTTGACGCTGGAGGTCACGGAAGACTTCATACTGGACGCCACCGACAATGTCATATCGGTCATTACCGAGGTCCGTCAATTAGGCGTCAGCTTATCCATTGACGATTTTGGCACCGGTTACTCCAGCCTGAGCTACCTGCTGCGACTGCCCGTGGACACCATCAAGCTGGACAAGAGTTTTATCGACGATATCGAAAAAAGCGAAAGTGCCCGGACGCTGGCACAGTCGATTGCCGGGATCTGCAAGAGCTTGCAATTGAACATTGTCGCCGAAGGTGTTGAAACCGATGCGCAACTTGAAATCCTTCGAGGCCAGGGATACCAGATAGCGCAAGGTTATTGTTTCTCGCGCCCTTTGGCCCCTCAGGATTTGGCTCAATGGATCCGCGAGAGATTCCTTTCCAGCGATGATAGCGAACGCTACCGAATCTCGGCTCCCAAGAGCCTGCCGTGAGATTTCAAGGGAAGTCGTACAGAACCTAGAACGCCAGTTTGTAGCCGATCAGCACCAGCATCGTCGCCAGGCACGGGCGCAACACCTCATCCGAGATGCGGCCGGTCAGGTGGCTGCCCAGGTAAATCCCCGGCAGCGAACCGACCAGCAAGTAGCCCAGCACATGCCAATCCATGTTGCCCATGCTCGCATGGCCGAGACCGGCGACCAGGGTCAGCGGTACGGCGTGGGCGATTTCCGTGCCGACGAGGCGGCGGGTAGGCAACAGCGGATACAGGATAAACAGCGCCACGGTGCCCAGGGCGCCCGCGCCGATGGAGGTCAGGGCGACCATGGTGCCGAGGATCAGGCCGGTGATCACCGTCAGCCCATTCAAGCGTTTGCCGCTTGGGTTGTAGGTGCCGCCGGCGCGTTTGTGGGCGAAGTCGAGCAGGCGTTTCTTGAAGAAAATCGCCAGTGCCGTGGCAAACAGGACAAAGCCCAGCGCCTGTTTGATGATGGCGTTCATCGCGTCGGGGGACGTTTGCAAACTGCTCAGGAACCACAACGTCAGCGCGACGGCCGGCACACTGCCGAGCGTCAGCCAACCGGTAATGGCCCAGTCAATGTTCTTGTTCTTGCGATGTACCAGCACACCACTGGATTTGGTAATCGCGGCGTACAGCAGGTCCGTACCCACCGCTGTCGCCGGATTGATGCCGAACCAAAGCAGGATCGGCGTCATCAGCGAGCCGCCGCCCACGCCGGTCATGCCGACAATGAACCCCACCACCAAACCTGCCACAACCAAACCGAAGTTAACGAAATCCATTAACACGCCCACAAAAACGCATGAAAAAACTGGCCCGCAGCATAGCGATTTTTCTTATAACTACTTATATCGATGCGGTCTATCGTTATTCCTGTCGTGCATTCCTTGTAGGAGCCGGCTTGCCGGCGATAGCGGAATTTCTGCAACATTGATTTGACTGACACACCGCAATCGCCGGCAAGCCGGCTCCTACAAGTCGGGGTTTACTGGACGGGGAGGAAATTGAGGAACAACAGGCTCTGTGCGTAGTTCAGGCCAATCCGCCGGTAGCGCTCGTCCAGCATCTGGGTCAACAGGTCCAGGCGCGCGACGATCTTGCCGAACTCCACGGCAAAACTCAGGTTGCTGCCCTCCTCCGAGATCTCGTTGGAAAACAGCAAGGGCTCGCCGTTTTTGTTTTGCCGCTGGCTGAGGATCCAGGTGGCTTTCTCGATGTTGCGCGCAGCGTTGCTGACGAAGACCGGGTTGATCGCATCGGTCATGTAAAACTCCAGCCGATTGCCGTGAGCGGTGACCAGCATGCTGCCGATGGCGTAGATGAAAGCGCCGACCCGGTCGCCGAGGAACTCCGGGCTCATGGCGTAATTCAGCGCCGCCAGATCCTTCTTGCCCCCCAGCGTCGGCAGCGGTTGTTGCTGTTCGATGGCCAGGCGCACCTGTTTGCCGGCGGTGCGGGCGTCGAGGAATCCGGACTTCTTCAGCTCCTGCGGGTTGCGCAGGTAGAGCTTGCCCATCAGCAAGTAGAGGCTGTCGAGGTTGTCACGCATCGCCAGGGTGGCCATGCGGTCGACGCTGGTCTGGAGGAATTCCTGGGGCCTGCCTTCACGAAACTGGCTGACGATGTCCCGGCCCTGCTGCTGACTGCAACCGGTCGTGAAGAGCATCGACAGCACGGCGAGCAGCAGGCAATGGCGGCGGATGTGCACAGCGGTGAGGGGTAAAACTCGGGCCATGGGTGCTTGAACTTGGGTATGGGCCGGCGGAGGGGATCGCCGCAGGCTGACCAAGGGTAGAGCCGTGGATTGCGAAAAAGTGCAGAACCTGCAGTCCGCCCTTTCCCAACAAAGTGAAGGGGACAACTCATTAGTCATACTTTTTAATTGCAACGTCGCACGATTCAGCTATAAATCCTTCCCTGTCGAATTAATAATCGACATTTAGTATGACTACTTTTAAAAAACAATAAAAAGGAAGGTAACCCATGCTTCACTCCAGATACCCGCACTACGCCCTTGGGCTGTCCCTGATGATCGCCACCCTCACCGCACAGGCCAATGGTCTGTCCAGCGAACATAAAGCCTTCGGCAAAACCAATGACGGCACAGCCGTCGAACAATACGTGTTGCGTAACAGCCACGGCATGCAGGCCACCGTGATCACCTACGGAGCGACGCTGCAGTCGCTTGCCGTGCCGGACAAAAACGGCAAGCTCGAAGACGTGGTGCTCGGCTTCGACAACGTGCAGGGCTATCAGAGCGGCAAGGCCTACTTCGGCGCGACCATCGGGCGCTTCGGTAATCGCCTGGCCAACGGTGCGTTCGAAATCGATGGCAAGCGCTTTCAGGTGCCGCAAAATGACGGCTCGAATTCACTGCACGGTGGCCCGCAGGGTTTTGACAAACATGTCTGGAAAGCCAAACCGGCGAAGGACAAGGATTCAGTGGGCGTCACGCTGACATACTTGTCGGCGGACGGCGAAATGGGTTTTCCTGGCAACCTGACAACCGAGGTCACCTACAGCCTCAACGAAAACAACGAGCTGCGCATTGAGTACAAGGCCTCCACCGACAAACCGACGGTGCTGAACCTGACCAATCACAGCTACTTCAACCTGGCCGGCGCGGGTAACGGCGACGTGTTGCAACAGGTCGCAACCTTGCACGCCAGTCACTACACGCCGGTCAACGGTAAGTTGATTCCTACCGGCGAGCTGGCTCCGGTGACCGGTACGCCGATGGACTTCACCCAACCCACCGCCATTGGCAAACACATCAAAGCGGATCATCCGCAGCTGAAATTCGCCGAGCCGAAACAGGGTGGCTTCGACTTCAACTGGGTGCTGGATGCCAAGGGGGACCTCGGCAAACTGGCTGCCGATGTCAGCGACCCGCAGTCCGGGCGTCGTTTGCAGCTCTATACCACTGAGCCTGGCGTGCAGTTCTATACCAGCAACTTCCTTGATGGCTCGGTCAAGGGCAAGGCCGGCAAGACTTACGCACACTGGAGCGCGTTCACTCTGGAAACCCAGCATTACCCGGACGCGCCCAATCAGCCGAACTTCCCGTCTACGCGACTGGATCCGGGCAAGACGTATACCCAGAGTACTGTGTTGAAGTTTTCTGCTCGGTAAGACGTTGGGGGGGGCATCGGCGCTTGGGTGAATATCCATTGTTTCGGTGATGGCTGATCGTGGTTTCGCCCTTACGGCGAGTTACTTGGAAGAGCCCCAAGTAACCAAGGGCTCTTGCCCCTGTCGTTCGGTGCCTCGCCTAGGCTCGGCATACCCTCGCTCCGGTCCTGCTCCGTGGGCCCGCCGCCATCGGCCATCCCTGGCCGGGGGCGGCTAACCCGGCATCCATGCCGGGTTGCCCACTGCGCAGAACCTGCGCTCGGCCTCTCGAGGGGGCGCTCGGATCAAAAGCGGAAGGCGAGCTAACGCTCGGCCTGATGAGTGGTGGAAATCAAAAGCGCACGCGATCCCTGTAGGAGCCGGCTTGCCGGCGAAAAACGTCTGGGCGACGCGTTCATTCAGACAGCCCGCGTTATCGTTGACACCTACAGCCCGGGGAACCCATGGGCTATTCTGCTGCCAACCGAAGTATCGACCGAATGACATCAAGGAGCTTTGCATGCGGACTCTCGAACTGGCCGGCATCAACGTACCGGTTATCGGCCAGGGCACCTGGCGCATGGGTGAAGATCGCGCTCGACACCGCGAGGAAGTCGCCGCGTTGCGCCTGGGCATCGAGTTGGGCATGACCTTGATCGACACCGCAGAAATGTACGGTGAAGGGGGCGCCGAGAAAGTCGTCGGCGAAGCCATTGCCGGCCTGCGCGACAAGGTGTTTCTGGTCAGCAAGGTGTATCCGCACAACGCCAGCCGCAAGGGCATCCCCGAGGCCTGCGAACGCAGCCTGCGGCGGTTGAACACCGATTACATTGATTTGTACCTGCTGCACTGGCGCGGCCAGTACCCCCTTGAAGAAACCGTTGAGGCATTCGAACGCCTGCGCGAGGCCGGCAAGATCGGCCGTTGGGGCGTGTCCAATTTCGACGTGGATGACCTGCAAGAACTGGCCTCCCCGGCCTGCGCCACCAATCAAGTGCTCTACAACCTTGAGGAGCGTGGAATAGAATTTGATTTACTGCCGTGGAGCCAACAGCATCGTCAGCCATTGATGGCGTACTGTCCCATCGGCCAGGGCGGGAGCTTGCTCGCTCACCCGACACTCAAGCAGGTGGCCACCCGTCACGCGGCGACACCGGCCCAGGTAGCCTTGGCATGGATTCTGCGGCAGGATGGAGTCATTGCCATCCCCAAGGCGGTCCGACCTGAGCATGTGCAACTGAATGCGCATGCCGCGCAATTGAAGCTTGTAGCCGGGGATCTGGAGGCGCTGGACCACGCGTTTCACGCGCCACAACGCAAACAGCGATTGGCCATGGTCTGAGCCATCGCGGTTCTGTCAGAGGGCTTCTCATGAGAAGCACCGATCAGCTCGACGCCTTTAATCTGCAACGCTTCATCCAGGCGCAGGACCCGGTGTTCGAGCGCGTGCAAAACGAACTCGGCGCAGGCCGCAAGCGCAGTCACTGGATGTGGTTCATCTTTCCGCAATTCATCGGCCTGGGCGGCAGCGAAATGTCGCAACGATATGCCATTCACTCGGGAGAGGAGGCTTCGGCGTACCTCAAGCATGCGCTGCTGGGCCCACGGCTGCGCACCTGCACGCAGTTGGTGCTGGATATTCCGGAACGCTCCATCATCGAAATTTTCGGCCATCCGGACAATCTGAAGTTCCGCTCGTCGATGACCCTGTTCGCGCAGTTCGCCCCGGATGACAGCCTGTTCCAGCAAGCGCTGATGCGGCACTTCCATGGGATTCCGGATGACTGGACGTTATCGCTGCTGGACTCAAAACAGGCCCAACTGCCCCCCAATCAGGGTTGAGAAATCGTCATCCACGAACGGCAGAATCGCATCCGCCACCGGTTGCAGCTGCCGGGTGACGTAATGGTCGTAATCGATCGGCGCGCTACGGATCTCCAGCGGCTCGGGCCCGGCGACGGTGATCACGTAGCTGATCCAGCCGCCGTTCTGATATTGCCGCGGACGGCCCTGCTGATCGTTGTAGTCGTCGGCGATCCGCGCCGCGCGGACATGTGGCGGCACGTTGCGCTCATAGTCATCCAGGGTCCGGCGCAAGCGCTTGCGGTAGATCAGGCGATCATCGAACTCGCCCGCCAGGGTCTTGCGCACGTACTCGCGGACATAGTCCTGATAGGGCTGGCGATGGAAGATCCGTGTGTACAGCTCTTGCTGGAATTGCCGGGCCAGCAGCGACCAGTCGGTGCGCACGGTTTCCAGCCCCTTGTAGACCATCTCGTCAGTGCCGTCGTCACGCGTGACCAGCCCGGCATAACGCTTCTTGCTGCCCTCCTCCGCACCGCGAATGGTCGGCATCAGAAAGCGCTTGTAGTGGGTTTCGAACTGTAACTCCAATGCGCTCTGCAGCCCGTACTCCTCTTGCACATGCACGCGCCACCACTGGTTGACGTGATCCACCAGCGCGTGGCCGATCTGCGCCGCTTCCTGCTGACCGTGGGCGCGGCGCAGCCAGACAAACGTCGAGTCGGTATCGCCATAGATCACTGTGTGCCCCTGGGCTTCGATCAACTGGCGGGTACGCAGCATGATTTCGTGCCCGCGCAACGTGATCGACGAGGCCAGACGCGTATCGAAGAAACGGCAACCGCTGGAACCGAGCACGCCGTAGAAGGCGTTCATGATGATCTTCAGCGCCTGGGACAACGGCGCGTTGTGTTCGCGCTTGGCGGTTTCGCGGCCCTCGGCGACCCGGGCGACAATGGCCGGCAGGCAATGCCGGGTTCTGGAAAAACGCGCCCCGCGAAAACCGGGCACGGACTCGCGGTCCTCGGGATGCTTGAGCCCTTCGATCAGGCCCACCGGGTCGATGAGGAAGGTGCGGATGATCGATGGATAGAGGCTTTTGTAGTCGAGCACCAGCACCGATTCGTACAGGCCCGGCTGCGAGTCCATGACAAATCCGCCGGGGCTGGCCTGTGCAGGTTTGCTGCCGAGGTTGGGCGCAACGAAACCCTGGCGGTGCATCAGCGGCATGTACAGGTGCGTGAAGGCCGCCACCGAACCGCCACTGCGATCCGCCGGCAAACCGGTCACGCTTGCCCGCTCCAGCAGGAAAGTGAGCAATTGGGTCTTGGCGAAAATCCGCGTGACCAGTTCGCAGTCCTTGAGGTTGTAAGTGGCGAGGGCCGGTTTGTCCTCGGCGAACATGCGGTTGATTTCGTCCATGCGCTGGTACGGCGTGCTGATCGCCTTGCCTTCGCCGAGCAGGGTTTGCGCGACGTTTTCCAGGCTGAACGATGGAAAACTCCAGGTCGCCGAACGCAGGGATTCGATGCCGTCGATGATCAATCGCCCGGCGGCCGAGGCGAAGTAATGGTTGCGGCTGCCGTGCTCGCGCCACTGCATTTCCTCGCCGCCGCGCCCCAGTTTCAGCGGCACCGCCAGGCGCCGGGCGTGTTCGTGAAGCACGCGCAAATCGAACTGCACGACGTTCCAGCCAATGATCGCGTCAGGGTCGTGCCGGGCGAACCATTCGTTGAGCTTTTTCAGCAGCAGGGTTCGCGACTCGCAATACTCGAGTTGGAAGTCGACCTTGCTGTCGTCGCCGTTGGGCGGGCCGAGCATGTACACCTGACGCTCGCCGCAGCCTTCCAGCGCGATGGAATACAGATCGCCCTGAGCGGTGGTTTCGATGTCCAGAGACACCAGCCTGAGCGTCGGTCGATAGTCGGGATCGGGTTTCATCTGCGCGTCGAGCAGCAGGCCTTCGGCATCGGGTGTGCCACCGAAGATCACCGGCGCGGTGATGAAGCGCTCCATCATGTAGCGTTCCGGGGGGCGTACGTCGGCCTCGAACATCTCGACGCCAGCCTTGCGCAGCGCGGTTTCCAGGCGCATCAGTTGACCGTGTTGCTGGCAATACAGGCCGAGCACCGGGCGATGCTCGAAATCCAGCAGGGCCAGGGGTTTGAGCTCGACGTTTTTTTCGCCGTGCAGCACCTGTTCAGCTTGTTCGCGCTGCTCGGCGGGGATGAACGCCACCGACGGTTGATGCGGCAGGCGAATACGCTGGGGACCGGTGTCGGTCGCCAGCCAGAACTCGACTTCCGTACCGGCCGGGGTATCGCGCCAATGCCGGGTCAGGACGAAGCCCCGCTGTAAATCCACCACTGCAACCTCACCTCTGATTCAGAGCGCAATTCTACGCGGCATTGCGGGGGATAACAGCGAACGCCTGGATTGTAATGAAGCCTTGTAGGAGCTGGCTTGCCGGCGATAGCGCCCGTTCAAACGATAAATAGGTCGCCTGACCCACCGCTATCGCCGGCAAGCCGGCTCCTACAAGGTCGGTGGTGTGTTCGAAAATGTGAGGTTTATCGAAGAAAAACGGCTGAATGGCGTTTTTTGCGCGTTATCTGCCGTTTTCTGCCTTGCCCTCGGCGCTCGGGTCTACGATTCTTCAAGAACAACGACAACACCCGAGAAGCCACCATGAAAACCGTCGCCCAACTGCTCAAGTTGAAAGATCAGAAAAATCAGGAAGTGCACCAGATCAAACCCGATCACATGGTGCTCGAAGCACTGATGAAGATGGCCGAGAAGAACGTCGGTGCCTTGCTGGTGGTAGAGAATGACGAAGTGCTGGGCATCATCAGTGAACGTGATTACGCACGCAAACTGGTGCTGCATGGCCGCTCTTCCGTGGGCACGCCGGTGCGCGACATCATGGTGTCGCCAGTCATCACCGTAGACACCCATCAAACCGTCGATACGTGCCTGGGCATCATGTCCGACAGGCGCCTGCGCCACCTGCCGGTGGTGGAGAACGGCAAGTTGATCGGCTTGCTGTCGATCGGCGACCTGGTCAAGGAAGCGATTGCGGAGCAGGCAGAACTGATCCACCAGCTGGAGCAGTACATTCGCGGCGAGTAATGCGAGCCCTGTAGGAGCCGGCTTGCCGGCGATAGCGTCCTATCAGACGATAAATGTGTCGCCTGACCCACCGCCATCGCCGGCAAGCCGGCTCCTACAGGGATCAGTGATATTCAAACGGGCCAATGCCGCGCAAAGACCGGTGCCAACGTCGGATGCCGGTCGATTCGCTCAAGCCAGGCGGAAAAACCGGGCCGGGCACTGCGCAAATGCTCCCGGGTGCCCGCCCACCGCGAGATCACCGCCGCCAATACATCCAGCGCACCGGGCGTCTCATCGCCCAGGTACAACTCGCCCGAGAACTGATCGGCAAACACCTCCCAACTCCAGTGCAACCGCTCGCGAGCGCCGGCCATGAGGTTGTCACGCGAGGGTTTGTCCGCCACGAGCAACCAGCGCTCGGGGTAATCGATGATGCCGATCGCCGCATAACAATTGGTGACGATGTACACCAGCCCCCGGATCGCCTGATCGCGCTCGGCGGCATCTTTCGGCAGCAGTTTCGACTTGGGAAACGTCAACCCGAGATGAATCAAGATCGCCGCACTTTCGGTGAGAACGCTGCCGTCAGGCAGTTGCAGGGTCGGAATCTGCTTCAGCGGGTTGATCTTCTCCAACGCGTGGGCCGCCTCGGTGGATAACTCGACGTCGATGAAGCGGTAAGGAATCTCGCACAGCTCCAACGCAGCTTCGATGGCGGCGGCGCCGGAGTTCTGGTGTCCGTATAGCTGATACATATCGCGCTCCTGGCGAGACGAACAGGTAGTCGGTAGACGAGCGGGCAAAGGTCACGTTCCCTGCCATCTGGCGGATCGATGCAGGTAAGATGCGCGACCCCGGGGCACTCTTCCAATACCCCCGCAGCACACTTCAAGGAAAGAACATGCGCCAACAGGATGGCCAACGCGCCGCACTTTTTCGTACCGTCGGTTTCATTCTGGCCTGCCTGGCGCTAAGTGCCTGCTCGCCAAGCGACCACTCGTCATCGGCCAGTCTAGCCGGTGAACAAGGGCGTGGCGGGGCCATGCTCGCCTATGAACACGAATTGCAGCTGTTGCTACCCCAGGCGGAAATCGCCCCGCGCTTGCAGGCCACACGTGAGGCGTGCGAAACCGCACGCTTCGGCGCCTGCAACGTCTTGCGCATCGAGCAAGGCGCCGGCCGCGCCGACATCACCCTGCGCATTGCCCCTGCCGGCGTCGAGCCGTTGGTGGCGATGGCCGCCGAGGGTGGCGAACTGGGTCAGCGGATCACCAGCGCCGAAGACCTCGCCGATGCCGTGGACGACACCCGCCGACGCCAGGAACGACTCAAGGCTCAGCAGCAACGCCTGGATGAACTGGCGACCCGCAAAGACATCAGCGTCACCGATCTGATCACCCTGAGCAAAGAGCAGGCCGGGATCGAAAACGATCTGCAAGCCCTGGCGCAGATTGCCGCCGGGCACCAGCGGCGTCTGGACACCAATCGGGTCACCTTATCGTTCCTGCCGACCGGCGCCAGCAGTCGCTCGTCGCACTTGAGCCAGGCGTTCAGCAACTTGCTCGACAACCTGGCCGAAGGCGCCGCCGATGCACTGGAAAAAACCAGTTACGCCCTGCCCTTCCTGATCCTCGCGTTCCCGCTGTTCATGCTGTGGGTCTGGTTGTGGCGCAAGTTCGTTCGGCGTCGGACCTGAGCCGGGCGTCAACCGCGCTCCGCCTGCCGACAACTGAACCATCACGCCTACGCACGGGGATTCAGCTGTTCCATCACTGCCGTCGATGTTCACCATCACGTCAATGAAGTTCTCATAAAAATTGTGCGGCGTACCATCAGCTCCATACCAAACAACTACACCCCGGAGCACACCACCATGAAACGCCAACTCTTCCTCAGCATCGCTTTCTCGGTTTTTGCAGTTAACGCTTTTGCCGCTTCGTCCGCTCACCCGGTTGTCGCTGAAGGCGGCTCGGATCGGTTGATTGAAAGCCGTGTGGCTGAGGGTGGTTCGGATCGTTTGATTGAAAATCGTGTGGCCGAAGGTGGTTCGGATCGTCTGATCGAAAACCGCGTTGCCGAAGGTGGTTCGGATCGTCTGATCGAAAACCGCGTCGCCGAAGGTGGCTCCGATCGCCTGATCGAAAACCGCGTCGCCGAAGGTGGTTCCGACCGTCTGATCGAAAACCGCGTCGCCGAAGGTGGTTCCGACCGTCTGATCGAAAACCGCGTCGCCGAAGGTGGCTCTGACCGTCTGATCGAAAACCGCGTTGCCGAAGGTGGTTCCGACCGTCTGATCGAAAGCCGCGCTGTATGAATGAATGGTTTTGCAGCAACACTCGACAAAAAACCCGGCCTTACCCGCCGGGTTTTTTTATGCATTTTTTGAGACCGGTCACTTCCCCGCCAGCGCCATGCAGCGCTGATAACGCTCGTCGACCCGCTTGGCAAACCAAGCCGTGGTGAGTTTTCGGGTGATTTTCGGGCTCTGCAACGCAATCCCCGGCAATACCGCTCGCGGCAATGAACGGCCTTCGGCCTTCTCGGCCAATTCGAAAACCCGCTGATACAACGTGCTGTCCTCGAACTCGAGGCTTTTGCCCTTCTCCAGTTGATCCCGAATCGTCGGATTGCGCATGCCCAGTTGCTTGCCGAGGGTGCGCACGGCCAGTTCCGTAGTGCCGGGCATGATCGAGTCGTAGCGCACCAGATCACCGTCCAGCGCCAGAGGAATCCCCGAAGCACGGCTCACCGCGTTCTGAAACGCGGCGTTTCGACTGGCGTACCAACCGGCGTTGAAATCGGCGAAGCGGTACAGCGGCTGCTTGTAGCTCACCGGATAACCGAGCAAGTGGGCGATGCCGAAATACATACCGCCGCGACGGCTGAACACTTCATGCCGAATCGAGCCGTCCACCGGGTACGGATAACCCCGCGCCTGTTGCTCGGCGAAGTCGATGCTGACCTGCATCGGCCCACCGGTGTGCACCGGATTGAAACCACCGAACAGCGTGCGGCCCATGGGCACCCTGCCGATGAAATCATCGAAGATCGCGCTCAATTCCTTTTCACTTCGCGCAGCATTCAATCGGTCGCTGTAGCTTTTGCCGGTGCTGGAACGTATTTGCAGCGCACCACTCACCAGCAGGCCGGGGATGTGGGCTTTGGCGGCACGGCGGTCGATTTCCTCTCGGGCGATCTTGCCCAGGCCCGGCACCGGCGGGTCCGACTGAAAGGTCGACTCCTGCTCGGTGACTGCCAGCACGGAACACAGATTTTGTGTCGAGGGATAAATGTTCTGCGCAGCAAACGCCGCGTAGATGTCCGTGGCCCAGCCTTGGCGATCAACGGTTTTCGCCGGCAGCAGGCGCACGATCTCGGCCTTGACCTCCTTGGGTATGCGGGCCGGGGCTTCCTGGGTGCGCTGAGTCCCGCAACCGGCCAGCACCAACAGCGCCGCGACGCTCGTGATCAATCGATTGGCTTGCATGGCGCTCCATCAGATCCGTTGAACCGGGTTAACCATACGATCAATCGCATGGCGCAGGCTATGACTGTGCCGGCGACACACTGTTCCCTGCACAGACACACTGAACGGTGGGAGCCGGCTTGCTGGCGATGGGAGCACAGAGGTGCATCAGGACGACCGCGTTATCGTTCATCGCCAGCAAGCTGGCTCCTACAGGGTCTTCTTCCGTTGGGCGGGCTGTCTGACGGCCCTCTTCGGCTGGACCATACTTGAGCCAAGACGCCAGGGGAGAACAGGCGCATGAACCGTAGCGACGTATTGATCATCGGCGCCGGTCCCACCGGTCTGGTGCTCGCGCTGTGGCTGAGCAAGCTGGGGATCCGCGTGCGGATTATCGACAAGACCTCGGCCCCCGGCACCACTTCACGGGCGTTGGCCGTACAGGCGCGCACACTGGAACTGTATCGCCAGCTCGACCTCAACGAAGCCGTGATACACAAAGGGCATCGCGTGGCGGCGGCCAACTTCTGGGTCAAGGGCGAACCCGTGGCGCGCTTGCCGTTGGGCCGGATTGGCGAGGGCCTGACGCCCTACGCGTTCCTGGAAATTTTCCCCCAGGACGAGCATGAACAATTGCTGATTGAACGCCTGGAAACCTTTGGCATACGGGTCGAGCGCAACACCGAGCTGGAGAGTTTCGAAGAAACCGGCGATGGCATCACCGCGCGGCTGCGCCTGCCCGATGGTCAAGAGGAAACCTGTCAAGCCTGTTACCTCGCCGGTTGCGACGGTGCCCGCTCGCGCGTGCGCAAAACCCTCGATACCGGATTTCCCGGCGGCACCTACCAGCAGATTTTCTACGTGGCCGACGTGCAGGCCAGCGGGCCGGCGCTCAATGGCGAGCTGCACCTGGACCTCGATGAAGCGGACTTTCTCGCGGTGTTTCCCCTCGCCGGCGAAGGTCGCGCGCGATTGATCGGCACCGTTCGCGACGAACGCGCCGAGCACGTGGAAACCCTGCGATTCGAAGACGTCAGCACCCGCGCCATCGAACACTTGAAAGTACTGATCGAGCAGGTGAACTGGTTCTCGACCTACCGTGTGCATCATCGGGTGGCCGATCACTTTCGCAGCGGTCGCGCCTTTCTATTGGGCGACGCGGCCCATGTCCACAGCCCGGCGGGCGGCCAGGGCATGAACACCGGCATCGGCGATGCCATCAACCTCGCCTGGAAACTCGCGGCCGTGTTGAGCGGCGGTGCTGCCCCGCATCTGCTCGACACGTATGAAACCGAGCGCATCGCCTTTGCCCGCAAACTGGTCGCCACCACCGACCGGGTTTTCAGTTTTGTCACCGCCGAAGGACGCATGGCGGATTTGTTGCGTACCCGTCTGGCGCCGTTCCTGCTGCCGAAAATGGCTTCGTTCGAGGCCTCCCGGGAATTCCTGTTTCGTACGGTGTCGCAGATCACCCTCAATTATCGTGGAATGCCATTGAGCACCGGCGTCGCCGGGCACGTTCACGGAGGTGACCGCTTGCCGTGGGCACATGATGGTGAAGGGGATAACTTCGGGCCGCTGAAGTGCCCGAACTGGCAGGTGCATGTGTACGGCGACACCAGCGACGAAATGATTGCCTGGTGCAATGAACATCACTTGCCGTTGCATGTGTTTGACTGGCGACCGGCATTTGAAACATCAGGTCTTGGGCGCAACGGGTTTTATTTGTTGCGGCCGGATACCTACGTGGCGGTGGCCGAGTCGTGCTCGGATCCGAAGGTGATCGAACGGTACTTCCGGGATCGCGGGATACGGCCGTATTTTGGGGCCTGAGCGCGCCGCAAATCCTGTAGGAGCAAGCTTGTTCGCGATGAGGCCGGCCCCTCCAGCGTCTCGGGTGACTGGCCCACCGCTTCGCCAGCAAGCTGGCTCCTACAGATTTTGTGTGTTTTTTTAAATTCCGGCCAGGGCCAGGTCCATCGCGAAGTAGGTGAAGATCAAATCCGCCCCCGCCCGTTTGATCGCGCCGAGACTCTCGCGCACCACACGGTCCTCATCGATGGCCCCGGCCTGTGCGCCGAACTTGATCATCGCGTACTCGCCGCTCACCTGATACGCCGACAGCGGCAGGCGCGAAACCTCGCGAATGTCGCGGATGATGTCCAGGTACGCGCCGGCCGGCTTGACCATCAGCGCGTCGGCACCTTCCTGCTCGTCCATCAGCGATTCACGCACCGCTTCGCGGCGGTTCATCGGGTTCATTTGATAGCTTTTGCGGTCGCCCTTGAGTGCGCTGCCGCCGGCTTCGCGGAACGGGCCGTAGAGCGCCGAGGCGAATTTTGTCGAATAGGCCATGATCGCGGTCTGGGTGAAACCGGCGTCATCCAGCGCCCGGCGAATCGCCTGGACCTGCCCGTCCATGGCCGCCGACGGCGCGATCACATCGGCACCGGCACGGGCTGCCGCGACGGCTTGTTTGCCGAGGTTGATCAGGGTCTGGTCGTTATCGACCTCGTGGTTGTGCAACACGCCGCAGTGACCGTGGTCGGTGTATTCGCAGAAGCAGGTGTCGGACATCACGATCATCTCCGGCACCGCGTCCTTGGCGATGCGCGCCATGCGCGAGACCAGGCCATTGTCGCTCCAGGTGTCGCTGCCGCTGCTGTCCAGATGATGGGACACGCCGAAGGTCATCACCGACTTGATCCCCGCACGGGCATAGCGCTCGATCTCGCCGGCCAGTTTCGATTCCGGAATCCGCATCACACCGGGCATGCTTTTGATCGGCACGAAGTCGTCGATTTCTTCCTCGACGAAAATCGGCAGTACCAGATCGTTCAAGCTGAATTCGGTTTCCTGGAACAGGCTGCGCAGGCTCGCATTGCGGCGCAGACGGCGTGGACGTGCTTCGGGGAACTGGCTGGACATGGGTTTTCCTGAAAAATCGGGGGACGAGACGAAAGTCGTAAGGGGGCGAAAGCTTATGCCCAGTTCGCCGCCGGGCACAAACCTCAGCGGAGTAAAAACCGTTACCGCTGCAGCAACAATCACCACATCCACCATAAAACCCTGTGGGAGCGAGACCGGCTTGCCGGCGATGGTGTATCAGCTACATTGATGGTGACTGACACTCCATCGCGAGCAGGCTCGCTCCCACAGGTTTACAGCGTCAGGGTTCCGGAGATACAGGTCACCACGGAACCACCAATCCAGATCTCATCGCCCACCTGATCGACCTGAATGCGCCCGGCCCGTCCCATGGTCAAGCCCTGACTCACCACATAAGACGCCGGCGCCAGCCCTTCGCTGAGCAGCCATTGGGCGATGCCGGCATTCAGGCTGCCGGTGGCGGGATCTTCCGGCATGCCGTCGCCGGAAATGAACGCCCGCACTTCGAACTGTGCGTCATCGCCGTCACGCTCTGGATGCCACGGCGCAATCACGCCGACCGCGAGGCCAAGCATCTGCGAATGGTCCGGCTGAAGATCCAGCACCTGCTGGCGATCCTCGACCATCACCGCCAGCCAACCCGCGCCGTTATCGACCCACTGCGCCCGCACGATGGCGCCCGGTTCCAATCGGAGCCCGCGTCGTACCCGCTCCACCAGCTCCGCCTGCACCGGCCCGGTCTTGAGCAGTGGCGGTGCGAGAAAGGCCAGTTCCGCGCCTTGCCGGCGCACCCGCACCAGGCCCACGCCGCATTCCTGAATGATCTCCTCGCCCTTGGGCACGCCACCGGCTTCGAGCCAGGCATGGCAGGTGCCGAGGGTCGGGTGACCGGCGAATGGCAATTCGTTCAGGGTAGTGAAAATCCGCACCCGGTAATCGGCCCGAGGGTCCTGCGGCGCGAGGATGAACGTGGTTTCACTGAGATTGGTCCAGGTGGCGAACGCCGCCATGCGCTCATCGCTGAGCTCATCGGCGCCGAACACCACGGCCAACGGATTGCCCTTGAGCGCAACGCGGCTGAAGACATCTACTTGCTTGAAATCGAATGCGTGCATGGCCTGCCTTGGTCTTGGTGGATTCGAAAGGTCTTACTTGGGAATTTCCAGCCCGCGCATCACCGCCGGCCGCGCCAGGAAGCGCTCCAGCACCCGCGTCACGTTCGGGAAATCCTTGATGCCCACCAGATCGCCCGCCTCATAGAAGCCGATCAGGTTGCGCACCCACGGGAATGTCGCGATGTCGGCGATGGTGTAGCGCTCGCCCATGATCCAGTCACGCCCCTGCAAACGTCCATCAAGGACTTTTAACAAACGTTTACTTTCCTCGACATAACGATCCCGAGGGCGTTTGTCTTCGTAGTCCTTGCCGGCGAATTTGTTAAAAAAACCGAGCTGGCCGAACATCGGCCCGATACCACCCATCTGAAACATCAACCACTGGATCGTCTCGTAACGCGCAGCCGATTCCTGGGCCAGCAACTGCCCGCTCTTGTCGGCGAGGTAAATCAGAATCGCCCCGGACTCGAACAACGGCAGCGGCAGGTCGTCCGGCCCGTGGGGGTCGAGGATCGCCGGGATCTTGTTGTTGGGGTTCAGCGACAGAAACTCGGGCGACAGCTGGTCGCTGGTGTCGAAGCCCACGCGATGCGGCTCGTAGGGCAGGCCGATCTCTTCGAGCATGATCGACACCTTGACGCCGTTGGGGGTCGGCAACGAGTACAGCTGAATCCACTCAGGGTATTGGGCTGGCCATTTTTGAGTGATAGGGAAAGCAGACAGATCGGTCATCGCATGGATCCACGAAGAGATTGAGAGGCACGATCATAGTGTGAGTGGCCGCAGGCTGCGACGTACGGCGTATCGATATTGATGATTACCAAGATCAATGGATTGCAGTCTTCTCCTGCGACCGCCCCGTGTACTGTGTCCATAAATCCGCAACATCCTGTCGATAACCTCTGCTCCAACCCGTTCATGGTTATCGGTACATTGCTGCGCATGCCGCCGGAATCGAACCAAACGGGCCTCAGTGGACTCTGAGTGTTGCCCTTTCGGAAACGGACCGGATCATCGACATGGAAAACACCCGACGCTGGGAGCGCGTGGTGTAAAGGTTTGTCAGCCTTAACCGAATGCGCTGAAGAACCCTTATTCCATGATGAACCTTATGAAATTGGTCCAACGCTTCAAACATCGCGCTTATATTGTGCTGCCCTCCCTGCTGGCAATCAGTGCGCTGTTCCTGTCGCTGGAAGTCCGTGAAAGCCGCGCCCAGCCGGCTGACGGCACCCAGACGCTGGTCTTCCTGCGCCACGCGGAAAAACCCGCCGGCGGCCTCGGCCAGCTCAATTGCCAGGGCCTGAACCGCGCCATCGACCTGGCCACCCTGCTCCCGGAAAAATTCGGCAAGGCCAACTACGTGTTTGCAGCCAACCCGACGCGCAATGTCGAGGAAGGCGAGCTGGATAATTCCTACAGCTACATTCGCCCCCTGATGACCATCAGCCCCAGCGCCATCAAGCTCGGCTTGCCGGTGAACATCAACTTCTCGGCCAATGACACCAGTGACCTGGCCGACGAACTGCTGCACGACAAGTACCACAACTCGGTGATCTACACCGCGTGGTCCCACGGCTATCTGCCCGAGCTGATCAACAAGGTCGCCGGCGAAGCGGTCGGCAAGAAACAGAACATCACCGATGACTGGGAGTCCAGCGACTACGACTCGCTGTATGTACTCACCCTGACCTGGCACAACGGCAAGGCCAGTCTGCAGAGCCACAGCTACAAGCAAGGCCTGGATAACGGCCGGGAAACCTGCCCGACATAAGGGCGACCTGTAGGAGCCAGCTTGCTGGCGATGCAGACGCCGCGGTGTTTCGGGAGCACCGCGTTATCGTTCATCGCCAGCAAGCTGGCTCCTACAAGGTTGGGGGTTATGGCAGCAGGATGACTTTGTCGCCACTACCCTGATTCACTTCGGCATAACGTTCCAGCCCTTCGGCCAGTGGCGATTCGAACAACCCTTGCGGCAACGGCAACAGGTCCTGGTCGAAGAACCGGCCGAACTGATCGAGCATCGCCGCGCACGCTTGCACGCCGTACAGCAACGAGTTGATCCCCACCACCGAACCGCCCTTGCGATACAGCGCCAGGGCCGGCAATTGCACCTGGCCATCCACCGGCGCGGCGATGATCGCTATGCGACCGAACGCGGCCAGCGCGGGGACGGAGGCCGGTAGCCAGAACCCGGTGGTGTCAAAAATCACGTCGGCGCCGCCGGTGTAGACCGCATTCACCTGCGCGCCCAAGTCCTCGGGTTTATCCAGCTGCAACGTCTGATACCCCTGGGCCTGCAAGTCCTTGACCTGCTCCGGCCGACGCGCCGCCGCCAGCACCTGGGCGCCACGCACCTTGGCCAGCGCCAGCGCAGCACTGCCGACCGCCCCGCCACCGATCACCAATAACCGCGTTTGTGCGTTCACCAGGCTGCGCTCCAGCGCATCCCACGCCGTGGTGTAAGGCACGCCGAGGCTGGCGGCCTGGGCAAAACTCAGGTGCGTCGGTTTGCGCGCCACGCCGTTGGCCGGCAGCTTGACGAATTGCGCATGGGAACCGTCGGCGAAAAAGCCCAGCTCACGGCCGGTGCCCCACACTTCCTGACCGATCAGCGCGTGCGGGCCTTCGACGACTACACCCGCAAAATCACGCCCGGGAATGCGCGGCAACGTGGTGTAGGGAAAACGCCCCAGCACATTCTTCACATCGCTGGGATTGAGGCCGGCGGCCTTGATTTGCACCAGCACTTCATCGGCGCCGGGCACGGGGGTCGGAACCTCGACATAGCGCAGGGCCGAAAGGTCGCCGGTTTTGTCGAACTGCAATGCTTTCATGGGAGTGTCCATCCAACAGGGGAAAGGGAATTCAGGAGATCCAGCCAGTGACCAGTTGCCGCCCCATGGGCCACAATTTTTCACCGGCGAGCATGCCCAGCAGGCCCACCAGCGCGATGGCCGGTGGTGCGGGGGAACGAAAATCCAGCGCGCCGTAAAGCAAACCGACGCCCAGACCGATGACCAACGAGATGAGGTAGCTCATGGCAGACTCCGTGGGCAATTGAGGGATGCCCAAAGTCTAAAGGCCGGCATCCGCGAGCATCGGCCAAGTGCTTCTGAATTCCGGCCAAACCACCCGCAGTAACTTGTAGGAGCTAGCTTGCTGGCGATAGCTGACGTGAGGGCGATGCAAAATTTGAGGATGCTATCGCCAGCAAGCTGGCTCCTACAGGTTCGTGCAGAACTGCGAGGGCGCGACACCCAGTTCCCGACGGAACATGTCGCTGAAGCTGCTCGGCGAGTAGCCCAGCTCCCGGGCAATCGCACTGACCGGCGCCCCCTGGATCAGCTCCGCGACTGCAGTCGCCAGTTGCACTTGTCGCCGCCACTCGGCGAAGCCCATGCCCAGACCGTCCTTGAACAGCCGCGCCAGGGTGCGCACGCTGGCCCCGGCGTTTTGCGCGTGTTGTTCGAAGGAAACGTCCAGCGATGGCGCGGCCATGACGGCCTGACACAGGTTCATCAGGCGCCGGTCGGAATCATCCGGCAACGGGATTTTCAGCAGCGAACGCCTGGCTCGCCGCAGTTCCAGCAGTGCCAGCCCGACCAGCGCTTCGTAATACTCCGGCGCGCCGTCGTCGCCCTGCTCCACCAGCCCGACGATGAGTTCACGCAGCAACCCGCCCACTTCGATCACCTGGACCGTGTCGTCCAGCGTCGCCGCCAATGCCGGACGCAGGTAGATGTTGCGCATCTGCAGGTCCGAGACCACGCGAATGCCGTGAGGCACGCCCGGCGGCAACCACACCGCCCGTTGCGGCGGCACCACCAGCGCCTCATGCGGCGTTTCGACCCACATCACCCCGCTCATCGCATACAACAACTGGCCCCAGACATGCTCGTGGGGCTCGATGAACAGCCCGCGCGGATAGGTGCGCGCCAGCGGTTGCACGGGCACATCGGTGTCACTCAGGTCGGGGGGCGCGGCAAGGGCCATGGTCAGCATTCATCGGGGATTTTCAGAAAATCCATGGTAACCAGCCGCAGGCCTTGTCGCCACTGGCTGCAGCCGTCTGACAATCCGAATGAATTTTCCGTACCGCCGACGATCCTTCTATTACTACAGGGAGGAATACGGGCTTTATGAATAACGCAAAACTTTTCGTCATTGAATACACCCTTCATGGCGTCCCAAAGTCTTTCATCATTCGCCTGGACAAAATGGACAATGCGCAGGCTTGGCATTGGGCGAGTTGCGACGCCGGCGTGGGCCGGATCCCGCGCTTTGGAAGGGAGAAAGTGCAAAAGACCAGCAAGCCGATGGCGGAAAAATTCGGCGTGGAAAATGTCACTTGGCGGCCAGCAAGCTAACCACTGTAGGAGCGAGCCTGCTCGCGATGGACGTTAACGATGACGCGCATCTTCTGCTCAAACGCGTCGCTCGTGAGTCCATCGCGAGCAGGCTCGCTCCTACAGTCAGTGTTGGGCGCACTTGCAGTCTTTGTGCACGCATTCTTCACCGTGTTCATGGTGTTTGGCGCAGGCTTCGCAGCAGTAGTGCTTGCCGTGACGTGCGATCGGATGCTGGCCCAGTTTGCAGTTGCAATTCTTGCAGTCGCATTTGCTTTCGCTATCGATCATGAGTCTGACTCCTGAGGTGGTGGTCGTCGGGGCTACAACCCGTCTCACCAGTGTAGAAGTTGCCACAGACGACGCAGCCCAAACCTGTAGGAGCGAGGCTTGCCCGCGAAGAACGATAACGCGATGTAACTGTTTAGATCGCGGCATCTGCTTCGCGGGCAAGCCTCGCTCCTACAGGAAAGCGAAAGCGGTCAGGCCTGGCGGGTATTGCTGCGATACATGAACACCAGCGCCAACCCGAGCAACACCATCGCCAGTATCCGGCTGCCGGACAGTTCGATCTGCGGGTTGCCCAGCCAGCCGAAGTTATCGATCAGCATCCCCATGCCCAACTGCCCGACGATCACCGCGACCGTCGCCACCGCCGTACCCACCCGTGGCACCGCCCCCACCATCACCATCATGTACACCACGCCGAACAGCGCGCCGCTGAGCTGCCATTTCGGCACGTCCAGCAGGCTCACGGCATGGGCCGGCTCGAAAAACAGGATCAGCAACCCGGTGCTCACCGCACCCACCACGAACGTCAACAAACTGCTGCGCAGCACACCGACCGTTTCGCCCAGACGCCCATTGATGGCGGCCTGAACACTCAACACCGCACCGGCAGCCACGACCACCGCCAACAAAATAATCAGATTCATCATTAACCCCGCGCAATCAGAACAAGTGCCGCCACAATCAGCAGCAAGGCCAGCCAACGTTCACCGTTGACCTTTTTACGAGTGGCGCCGAACCAGCCGAAGTGGTCGATCAGCACGCTTTTACCGACCTGCCCGGACAGGATCGCGATCATCGTCATCGCAATGCCGATGTACGGCGTGGCCAGGGTCAGCACCACCACGTAGATCGGCCCGAGAAAACCGCCGATCAACTGCCAGCGCGGCAGGTCGCTGAAGGCCGGTCCCTTTTGCGGGCCGCTGAGCAACAGCAGGAAAAACAGGATCGCCGAGCCGACGCCGAAGATGCTCAACGTCGCCCACAAGTGACCGACCTGAACCCCCAGCGGCCCGAGCAGACCGGCCTCCACGGACAGGCCCATACCGGCCAGGATCACCAAAGGCAGCAGCAAAAGCCGCAACCCGGGTTTGGTTGCTGGTGTGACAGCGATATCGATTGAAGAAGATTGCATTGGGAACTCCTGTGTTATCGATCAACACGCGATCCCTGTAGGAGCCGGCTTGCCGGCGATGGCGTCCTCGAGATTGCTATCGCCGGCAAGCCGGCTCCTACACGGGATTTGTGTTGTCGGTGTGATTGGCGCGCATTATCGGCTGGCGCTGCTGTGCGATAAATGGGAGCATCCTGACAACACTTTTGCGTAACTCGCACAGCAGGATTCTTCATGCACGGCCTCCACGAATTGGGTTTCAAGGCACTTCGGCTGTTTGTCGCCGTACTCGACCACGGCAGCTTCTCTGAAGTCGCCCGCCGCGAGGGCCTGGCGCCGTCGTCGATTTCCCGGCAGATCCAGTTGATGGAACAGGCGCTGAGCCAGCAATTGCTTTACCGCCACACCCGCGCAGTCACGCCGACGGAAGCCGGACGCTTGCTCGGCGACCATGCGCGATTGGTGCTGGTGCAGTTGGAGGAAGCCGAACAGGCGTTGCAAGAACAACAAAGCGAGCCGAGCGGGCTGGTGCGGATCAACGCGCCGGTAGTGTTTGGCCAACGGCACCTGACGCCCTGGCTGGGGCAACTGTGCGAGCGTTACCCGAAATTGCAGCTGGATATCCAGCAGACCGACAGCTACGTCGCACCGTTACAGGAAGGTGCCGACCTGCTGTTTCGCATCGGCCCGCTGCACGATTCGAGCATGCAGGCGCGGATTTTGGCGCCTCAACGCTTTCAGGTGGCGGCGAGCCCGGCGTACTTGAAACGCCATGGCACACCGTTGCATCCCGAAGACCTCGCGGCGCATCAATGCCTGGCCTACAAAGGCGTGGCCGGCCAGCAACGCTGGTTTTTCCGCCAGGGTCAGCAGGACTGGAAGCCCTACTCGGTGAAGGGACCGATCACCGGCAACCACGCCGACACCCTCACACAGGCCGCCGAACAAGGCCTGGGCCTGGTGATGTTTCCGTCGTGGCTGATTGGTGAAGCGGTGCGCAACGGCACGCTGGTGCCGGTGCTGGGGGAGTATCAGGTGTCCAACAGCCTTGAGCCGCAACAGATCGCCGTGCTCTGGCCCGGGAGCCGACGGTTGTCGGTGAAGGTAAGGACGGTGATTGATTTCTATGTCGAATGCTTTGGGGCTGTGCCGTATTGGGACAGGCCGTAACATTGACAGCACAACCTGTAGGAGCCGGCTTGCCGGCGATGGCGGCGCGTCAGTCAACATTGATGGCGCCTGACACACCGCTATCGCCGGCAAGCCGGCTCCTACAAAGGGGTGTTGTGTCAGTCGACTTCAATGTTGGCTGACATGTCGCCATCGCCGGCAAGCCGGCTCCTACAAAGGGGTGTTGTGTCAGTCGACATCGATGTTGGCTGACATGCCGCCATCGCCGGCAAGCCGGCTCCTACAAGGTGTGGGGGTCAGATGCGGAACTGGCCGACCAGAGTGCCGAGGCGCTGGCCAAGATCAGCCAGGCTGCGGGACGTCTGGGCGCCGAGTTGGGTTTCGCCGGCCACGTTGTCCACGGCCACCGCGATCTGATGCACACTGCGGTTGATCTCTTCGGCCACGGCGGTCTGCTCCTCGGCGGCGCTGGCGATCTGCGCGTTCATCGAGTTGATGGTGCCGATCAGTTGAGCCATGGTGTCCAGCGAAGCACCCGCTTCGTTGGCCTGCATGGACGTGCCGTCGCCGGCCTCGCTGGAGCGGCGCATCGCTTCCACCGCCGACTGAGTGCCGGCCTGCAAGCGGTCGATCATGCCCTGGATTTCCTGGGTGCTGATTTGCGTGCGGCTGGCCAGCGCACGGACTTCGTCGGCCACCACCGCAAAACCGCGACCGGCCTCACCGGCACGGGCCGCTTCAATGGCGGCGTTGAGCGCCAACAGGTTGGTCTGCTCGGCAATCGAACGGATCACCCCGAGCACGCTGACAATCGATGACACATCCTTCTGCAGGCTGTCGAGGGACACGCCGCTGCTGCGAATATCGTCGACCAACGCATGGATCTTGACGATGCTGCCGGCCACCACACGCTTGGCCGTCTGACCTTCTTCGTCGGTCTGCTGCGCCGCCACTGCGGCGTTTTGTGCACTTTTCGCCACTTCTTGCGCGGCGGCCGACATTTCGTTGATCGCCGTGGCCACCTGATCGGTCTCGTGACGTTGACGCTCCATCGCCTGATCCGAACGCTGGGCCTGATCGGAGACCTGGTTCACCAGCCCGGTCAATTGCGAGGTCATTTCGGTGATCTGGCGCACCAGGCCGTGGATCTTGTCGACGAACCGGTTGAACGAGCCGGCGAGTTGGCCGAGTTCATCCTGGCTGGTGATGGTCAGGCGCCGGGTCAGGTCGCCCTCGCCCGCCGCGATGTCGTCGAGGTTGGCTTTCATCAGGTTCAGCGGACGCAGAATGGTGTTGGCCAGCAGCATGCCGGCGGCGGCAATCAGCAGCAGCACGACGGCGGCGATGCCGATGATGCTCAGCAACACGCCTTCCATCCGGTCTTGAACCTTGGCTTCGACCACGGCCACCTGCGCTTCGATACCGTCGAGGTTGACCGAGGTGCCGACCGCCATGTCCCACTTCGGCAGGTATTCGGTGTAGCCGAGTTTTGGTACCAGCACCTGAGTGTTGCCAGGCAATGGCGAGCTGTATTGCAGGTAGTGAGTGCCGTCTTTGGCGACTTTCACCAGATCGCGGTTGACGTAGACGCCGTTCGGGTCGCGGTTGTCCTTGAAGCTCTGGCCCACGCCTTCGGGGCTGTTGGCCTTGAACAGGCGCACGGTGTTGGAGTCGTAGCCGAAGAAGTAGCCGTCCTTGCCGTAGCTGATGCTCGACAGCAATTTGATCACCTGGGCCCGCGCCGCGTCATCGCCAGGGGCGGCGGCCTCGTAGAGCGGTTTGATCGCGGTCATGGCCACGGCGACGTAACTTTGCAGGGTAGCCTTGGCGTCGCTGAGCAGGCGCTGGCGCGTCTCCTCGACTTCCTTGCGGGCCTGTTCCTGCAGAACGAACAACGTGGTCAGGCTGATAACCAGCGCAAAGAGCAACACCGGGAGGACGGCAAGGGACAGGACTTTAGCCTTCAGGCTCATGCGCATGACGGTTCACTCTTTTGGTTTTATTGGCGTGGTTAAAGGCTTTAACGGCACGCGCAACCAAAAGTTGAATCAGTGGCCAATGCAATCCCCTCTGTGGGAGCGAGCCTGCTCGCGATGGAGTGTCAGTCGCCATCAATCTGGCTGACAGATCATCGCGAGCAGGCTCGCTCCCACAGGGGATCTTCGTTCAGAGAACCATCGCGGCCACCCAGCCGAACGCCAGCAGCGGCAGGTTGTAATGCAGGAAGGTCGGGACCACGGTGTCCCAGATGTGGTGGTGCTGACCGTCGATGTTCAGGCCGGAGGTCGGGCCGAGCGTCGAGTCGGAAGCAGGCGAACCGGCGTCACCCAGCGCGCCGGCGGTGCCGACGATGCAGACGATGGCGATCGGGCTGAACCCCAGTTGCACGCACAGCGGCACGAAAATCGCCGCCAGAATCGGCACGGTGGAAAACGACGAACCGATGCCCATGGTCACCAGCAGACCGACCAGCAACATCAGCAGCGCACCGATGCCTTTGCTATGGCCGATCCACGACGCCGACGCTTCAACCAGCGTCTGTACCTGACCGGTGGCTTTCATCACTTCGGCAAACCCCGAGGCGGCGATCATGATGAAACCGATCATCGCCATCATCTTCATGCCTTCGGTGAACAGGTCATCGGTGTCGCGCCACTTCACGATGCCCGACACCGAGAAGATCAAAAAGCCTGCCAGTGCACCGATAATCATCGAGTCCAGCAACAACTGAATAATGAACGCCGCCGCAATCGCCACACCCGCAACCATCAGGCTCAGCGGGTTGTACTGCACCGCGACCTGCTCGACCTGTTCGATCTTTTCCAGGTCGTAGACGCGCTTCTTGCGATAGCTGATAAAGGCTGCCGCAAGCCCCACCACCATGCCCAGCGCCGGAATGCCCATGGCATGGGTGACGTTGATGCCACTGATATCGACGCCGCTGCGGGCCACGTTGGCCAGCAGGATTTCATTGAGGAAGATGTTGCCGAAGCCCACTGGCAGGAACATGTACGGGGTGATCAGGCCGAAGGTCATGACGCAGGCGATCAACCGCCGATCCAGTTGCAGCTTGGTCAGCACATACAGCAGCGGCGGCACCAGCAACGGAATAAAAGCGATATGTATCGGCAGAATATTCTGTGAAGCGATGGCCACCACCCACAGCAGGCCGATCAGCAGCCACTTAACAGAACCGCCACCGTTGGCGTGCTGGCGGTCAACCATGGCCAGGGCTTTGTCGGCCAGCGCATGGGCCAGGCCGGACTTGGCGATCGCCACCGCGAAGGCGCCGAGCAAGGCATAAGACAAGGCCACCGTCGCCCCGCCGCCGAGGCCGCTGTTGAAGGCTTTCAAGGTGGCGTCGATGCCAAGGCCACCGGTCAAACCACCCACCAGCGCGCCGATAATCAGCGCGATCACCACGTGCACACGGGACAGGCTGAGAATCAGCATGATGCCGACCGCGGCAATTACAGCATTAATCATCGTTACCTCAAGGCAAGCGAAATGAGCCCGGCCGGCAGTCTGCGAAGAGCCGCCAGCGGGATAAGGAATGGGTTTTATTAGAGGGCGCGCACTGTGCCGGACCATCACCGCCTTGTCAAAGCCGCGAGACCCGAACGCAAGCTAGGCCCTCCCTTTCCAAAACGACATCGCCCCCTGTAGGAGCCGGCTTGCCGGCGATGGCGGTGGTTCAGTCCCCCCGTTATTGACTGGGCGGACGCCATCGCCAGCAAGCTGGCTCCTACAGGATTCGTGATAATGATTCCATTTCGTCGGACGGCGTAAAGAATGCGGATTTTCGGCCGTTACAGTGCAAAGTCTCAGATATTTATCGAATAAGGACGTCTCCATGTCGCTCAGACAACTTTCCATTCAATGGAAAATCACCCTGCTGGCCGGGCTTTGCCTCGCCGGTATCGTGACCTTGCTGGTAGGTCTTTCGCTGTATCGCATGGAGCACAGTTCCGAGCTGGTGAAAGCCTCGAGCATGGAGATGCTCACTGAAGCCGCCCAGGCCCGGATCGAGTCCCAGGGCGAAAACCAGGCGCTGAACATTCGCCAGCAGTTCATGGATGCCTATCAATATGGCCACGGCTTCTCGCGTCAGGTGTTGTTCCTGCGCGATCAGGCCGAAAAGCGCTTTCTCGATGCCTTCGACCTGCGTGAAGACCTGACCCGCCAGGTCAAGTCTGCGTTGCAAGCCAACCCGGAATTGCTCGGCCTGTCGCTGGTGTTCGAAGCCAATGCGCTGGACGGCAAGGATGAACTGTTTGCCGGCCAGGCTGAGCTGGGCAGCAACGACAAGGGCCGTTTCGCGCTGTACTGGTCGCAACCGACCCCCGGCAAGGTGACGTCGATGGCGCTGCCCGAAACTGACATGGCCGACACCAGCACCGGCCCCAGCGGCGAACCCGCCAACGCCTGGTTCACCTGCCCGCGCACCTCGCTCAAGCCCTGCGTGATCGAACCCTACTTCTATGTGATCGACGGCCAGAACGTGCTGATGACCAGCATCGTGTTCCCGCTGATGGTCAATGGCAAAGTCATCGCCTCGCTGTCGGTGGACATCAACCTCAACAGCCTGCAAGCGGTCAGCCAGGGCGCGAGCAAGAAGCTTTATGACGGCCAGACCAACGTCAGCATCATCAGCCCGGCCGGTTTGCTCGCCGGCTACAGCCCGGACGCCAGCAAACTCGCCCAGCGCCTGGACGCTGTGGATAAAACCAACGGCACCGAACTGATCCGCCTGCTCGCCGCCAGCAGCAAAACCGCCAGCCTGCACAGCAACCAGCAGTTGAAAGTGCTGTCGCCGTTCCAGCCGATCCCCGACGGCAAATCGTGGGGCGTGTTGCTCGATGTGCCGGAAAAAGTCCTGGTCGGCCCCGCCGAAACCCTGAAAAAACAACTCGATGAAAGCAACACCGCCGGCACACTGGTCGAACTCGGCCTCGGCGTGCTGGCCGCGTTGATCGGCCTGTTGCTGGTGTGGCTGATGGCGCGCAGCGTGACCAAACCGATCCTCGGCGTGGCGCACATGCTCGAAGACATCGCCAGCGGCGAAGGCGACCTGACCCGGCGTCTGGCCTACGACAAAAAGGATGAACTAGGCCAGTTGGCGGGCTGGTTCAACCGTTTCCTCGACAAGTTGCAGCCGATCATCGCCGAGGTGAAACGCTCGGTTCAGGACGCACGCAGCACGGCGGACCAGTCTTCTGCCATCGCCACGCAGACCAGCGCCGGCATGGAACAGCAATACCGTCAGGTCGATCAGGTGGCGACCGCTTCCCACGAAATGAGCGCCACCGCCCAGGACGTTGCCCGCAGCGCGGCACAAGCGGCACAAGCAGCGCGCGATGCCGATCACGCCACCCGCCGTGGCTTGACCGTGATCGACCAGACCACCACCAGCATCGACAACCTCGCCGCCGACATGAGCGCAGCGATGGTGCAGGTCGAAGGTTTGGCGGCCAACAGCGAGAAAATCGGCTCGGTACTGGAAGTGATCCGCGCCATCGCCGAGCAGACCAACCTGCTGGCCCTCAACGCCGCCATCGAAGCGGCCCGTGCCGGTGAGGCCGGACGCGGTTTTGCCGTGGTCGCCGACGAAGTGCGCAACCTGGCGCGGCGTACGCAGGAGTCGGTTGAAGAAACCCGTCTGGTGATCGAGCAGTTGCAGAACGGCACGCAGGATGTGGTGGGGTCGATGAACAACAGCCATCGCCAGGCTCAGGGCAGTGTCGAGCAGGTCAGCCAGGCCGTCACGGCGTTGCGCCAGATCGGCGACGCAGTAACGGTGATCAGCGACATGAACCTGCAGATTGCCTCAGCGGCGGAAGAGCAAAGTGCGGTGGCAGAAGAGATCAACAACAACGTGGCGACGATCCGGGACGTGACCGAATCGCTGTCGGGGCAGGCGAATGAGTCGGCGCGGGTGAGCCAGTCGCTGAATAGCCTGGCGAATCAGCAGCAGAGCCTGATGGATCAATTCCGCGTCTGACTGACAACACACCTCCTGTAGGAGCCGGCTTGCTGGCGATGGCGGCGATACATTCAACACATGTGTTGCCTGACAGAACGCCATCGCCAGCAAGCCGGCTCCTACAGGTTATCGGGGTTTTCAATGTCAGCGTTTGGGCAGTTCGATGACGACCTTCAACCCGCCCCACTCGCTCTCCTCCAGCCGCAACACCCCGCCCCACGTGTCGACGATGTCGCGCACAATCCCCAGCCCCAACCCATGCCCTTGCGCCTGCTCATCCAGCCGCGTACCCCGGCTGAACACCTGAGCACGCTGGTCCTCGGGAATGCCCGGCCCATCATCTTCCACGCTTAGCTCAAACCCTGCGGCCGTCTCGACCACGCTCAACCGTACCTCGGCATCCGCCCATTTGCAGGCGTTGTCCAGCAGGTTGCCCAGTAGCTCCAGCAAGTCTTCGCGATCCCAAGGCAACTGCAACCCGGCCGGCGCGATATAGCTCAGTTCAAGGTGTTCGCCGTGAATCATGTTCAACGTGGCGAGCAATCCCGGCAGTTCCGCATCGCAATCAAACAACGCCCCCGGCAGCGCATCGCCGGACAACCGTGCGCGGTTAAGCTCGCGGTTGAGTCGTTGCTGAACCTGTGCCAATTGGTCTTTGAGGATCTTGCGCAGCTCGGGATGGGCGTCGAGTTTCTCGCTGGAGGCCAGGCTCAACAACACCGCCAGCGGGGTTTTCAAGGCATGCCCAAGGTTGCCCAGCGCATTGCGCGAGCGCTTGAGGCTGTCTTCGGTGTGAGCGAGCAAATGGTTGATCTGCGCCACCAACGGCTCAAGTTCCACCGGCACCTGATCATCCAGTTGCGAACGCTGGCCCTGCTGCAACTGAGCAATCTGCTCACGGGCCTTTTCCAGTGGACGCAAGGCGCGGCGCACGGTGATCCGTTGCAACAGCAAAATCAGCAGCAACCCCGCCAGCCCCAGCCCCAGCCCCACTTGCTGCATGCGCTTGAAACTCTCGCGCACCGGCGTGTAATCCTGAGCGACGCTGATGGAGATCGATTGTCCCAAACGGCGATAGTCCGAACGCAAGACCAGCAATTGCTGGCCTTCCGGCCCCAGTTGCAGGTTGCTGTGCAGGCCGGGATGGTCGAGGCGCGGCAACTCCTGATCCCACAACGAACGGGAGCGCCAATGGCTGTCAGCAAAATCGATGCGGAAGTAATGCCCGGAAAACGGCCGTTGATAGGCCGGTGACAGATGGCGTTCATCCAGCTGCAAGCCCTGCGGCCCGCGCACCAGCGCCACCAGCAAACTTTCGCTGTCGTTGCGCAGCCCCGCTTCGAGGTAGCGCTGCAAGCCCACTTCGAACAACCACAGGCTGGTTTGCGCCAGCACCAGGCCGACGATCACCATCACGCTGATCAGCCCCAGACTCAAGCGGCGCTGGATCGACCTCACTGCGCTTGCCCGCCGAACAGGTAACCCTGGCCGCGACGGGTTTCGATCACGCTGCGCCCGAGCTTGCGCCGCAGGTGGTTGACGTGAACTTCCAGCACGTTGGAATCGCGCTCGGTTTCACCGTCGTAGAGGTGTTCGGCGAGGTGGCTTTTGGAGAGGATCTGCTCGGGGTGCAGCATGAAATAGCGCAGCAGGCGAAATTCCGCGGCGGTGAGCTGGATGTCGGCACCGTCGCGGGTCACGCATTGCCGGCCTTCGTCCAGGTGCAATCCGGCCGACTGCAACGTCGGTTGATTGACCTGGCCATGTGAGCGGCGCAACAACGCCTGAATGCGCAAATGCAGCTCTTCAGGGTGGAAAGGTTTGCTCAGGTAATCGTCGGCGCCGGCCTTGAGGCCTTCGATCCGTTCGGCCCAGGAACCGCGCGCGGTGAGGATCAACACCGGCGTGGCCAGCCCACCGGCGCGCCATTGCGCCAACACGTCGAGCCCCGGCAAACCGGGCAGACCGAGGTCGAGGATGATCAGGTCATACGGTTCGCTGCTGCCCTGATACACCGCGTCGCGACCGTCGGCCAGCCAGTCCACGGCGTAGCCCTGGCGGTTGAGGCCGGCCATCAGTTCGTCGGCCAGGGGCACATGGTCTTCCACCAGCAGCAATCGCATCGGTCAATCTTCCTTGTCTTTCAGTAACTCGCCAGTGGCGGCGTCGAGGTCCAGTTCACGGACCACGCCTTCGGTGGTCAGCAGTTCGACTTCATAAATGTAGACGTCGTGTTTCTCTTCGAGCTCGGCTTCCAGCAGTTTTGAGCCTGGATAACGCTCCAGCGCCTGCTTCACCACTTGTTCGAGCGGCAGGATCACACCCTGCTGGCGCAGGCGCAGGGCTTCGTCCTGATCAAGGTCGCGGGCCATGACGATCGAGCAAAACGCCAGAAGCACCAGCGCCATGCGTGACAATGAACACACCTTCATTACGTATCCTGATGATCCTTGAGAAGTTGCCCGCTGACCGCGTCTAATTCCAGGTCCCACTCAAGGCCTTGCGGGTCGCGCAGCTCCACCTGATAGATGTACTTGCCGTACTCTTCTTCCAGCTCGGTTTCGGTGACCGTCGAGCCTGGGTGTTTGGCCAGTGCCGTGGCGTTGAGCTTCTCGAAAGACACAATGGTACCAGCGTCGCGCAGCCGCAGGGCTTCGTCGGGGCCCAGGTCGCGAGCGTGGGCGATGCTGACGGTCATGGCGACGATGGAGGCAGTGAACAGGGCAGTCAGGGTTTTCATGGGGTGTCTCCGTATTTTTTATGTGTTGCGTACGGAAGGCACCTTAGCGATTCGAACTTAATTGAAACTGAATTGCCATCATTGGCCATGACAACGCGCCATCACCGACCGACACAAAACCTGTGGGAGCGAGCCTGCTCGCGATGGCGTCGTGTCAGTCGACATCAATGTTGAATGTCAGTACGCCATCGCGAGCAGGCTCGCTCCCACAGTAGATTTGTGACGTTGCCTGACCTGTTTATAATCCGCCCGCTTGCCAGACATCGAGACCGGTATGACCGCCATCCACATCAAGTTCCCTTCCCTGACCCTCAAGGCCGGCCCGCGTGCCTTGGCGCGCATCCGTGAGCACGGCTTGAACGCCGCCGATGTCGGTACGTTGCCGGGTGCTGCCGGCGGGCCGAAGGCGTTGGGGATTCAAGGTCTGGACCTGGCGCTGTTTGGCGAATGGCTGCCCGCCGCGCCGCGTGAGCGGTCGCTGATCGGCGCCTCGGTCGGCTCCTGGCGCTTCGCCAGTGCCTGCCTGCCGGACGCCGCCGAAGGCATCCGCCGCCTTGGTCACCTGTACACCGAGCAGAACTTCGCCAAGGGCGTGACCATGGCGCAGATCAGCCAGAGCTCGCAACGCATGCTCAATGACCTGCTCGACGGTCGCGATGCGGCGATTCTGAGCAACGCGAATTACCGGCTGAACATCATGGTGGTCAAAAGCCACGGCCTGCTTGCGGACGATCATCGCGGTCGTCTCGGGCTGGGCCTGTCGTCGGTGATCGCCGACAACCTGCGCGGTCGCGCGCGGCTGTCGCGGCATTTCGAGCGGCTGATCATCCACGACCCGCGCTTGGCACCGCCGGTCAACGCGCTGAACGATTTCCCCTCGCGCTTCGTCGCGCTGAATGCCGGCAACCTGCGCCAGGCCCTGCTCGCCTCGGGCTCGATCCCGATGGTCATGGAAGGCGTGCGCGACCTGCCGGGCGCTGGCGCCGGGACGTTCCGCGACGGCGGCCTGCTCGACTATCACCTCGACCTGCCCTACAGCGGCAACGACATCGTGCTGTACCCACATTTCACCGACCGGGTGATTCCCGGCTGGTTCGACAAAACCCTGCCGTGGCGCCGTGCCTGCCCAACGCGCTTGCAGGATGTCCTGTTGCTGGCGCCGTCCAAGGAATACCTGGCCCGCCTGCCCTACGGCAAACTGCCGGACCGTAACGACTTCAAGCGCTTCATGGGCGATGCGCCGAGCCGGCAGAAATACTGGCGTACGACCATGGATGAAAGTCGCAGGCTGGGCGATGAGTTTCTCGAACTGGCCGCCAACGGTCGCCTTGGCGAACGCTTGCTGACCCTTTAGTCAGGACAAACTGTTAAACTCGCCGCCTGCCCACATCGCTACGGCGATCGCCACCTGACAGAGCTGAAACCACTGTGGAAATCTTCAAAGAATTTACCTTCGAATCCGCCCACCGCCTGCCCCACGTCCCGGAAGGCCACAAGTGCGGCCGCCTGCACGGTCACTCGTTCAAAGTGGCGATTCATTTGAGTGGCGATCTGGACCCGCATACCGGCTGGATTCGCGACTTCTCCGAGATCAAGGCGATCTTCAAGCCGTTGTATGAGCGCCTGGATCACAACTACTTGAATGACATTCCGGGGTTGGAGAATCCGACCAGTGAAGTGTTGGCGAAGTGGATCTGGGTTGAACTCAAGCCATTGCTGCCAGAACTCAGCGCGATCCGTATTCACGAGACGTGCACCAGCGGTTGCATCTATCGCGGCGAATAAGTCGATAGATCAAAAAACCACCGAAATCGGTGGTTTTTAGGTTGTTAACTTGGTGAAAATATCGTCAGCAAGCCTACAACCCAGGATGATTCAGTTTCATATGTTTTCTTAACGCTTGTGGAGAACTCAACCGACTGTAACATCCCTCAACCGGGCAAGTATCCCTTACCCTATGAACCCAAGCATGTTCATTACGCTTGCTACTATCCGCAAACGCCTTACCGCACCCTTCTTTCGAGCACACATATTGCAGAGTATGAGTTAGTAAGTGTTTCGCAAGTTTGCTTTCCTGCGCAAACGCTGCGCCACACCCATCTGCTGTGCAGACATTTGGCCTGTTATGCTTTTTTTTATGACGAGTAAGATTACTGCTCTGCGTAAACGCTTCCCCACATCCCTCTACTTTGCAGACAAATGGTCTTTCACCAGTATGCGTTTTCTTATGTTTCGTAAGGCTGGAATATTGCGTAAATTTTTCGGTGCACCCCACTTTTTTGCAGGCATATCGTCTTTCATTAGTATGTATCCGCATATGTTCGCGCAGAATACCTTTACTGGAAAATTTTCCACCACAGTCCCCCCAAGAACACAAGTATGGCTTTTCTCCGGTATGCATTCTCGAATGCTCGGAAAGGCGCCCCTTCTTATTAAAACTTTTATCACAACCAGGACAAGCATAACGTTTGGCCGATGGGGGAGGCACAGTAGGCCCAACTTCGGATGTAAATGCCTGTTCAGTGAGTGAGTTAAAATTCAACACTGCCGAAGGATCTGTGTCTCCATGAAATGAAGAAATGTTCGAATACTGCGTATCTTGCGAGCGCAAATCACCCTCGATTATTGCAATCGCTTGAGGCGGAAGTGGACCGGTATCTTGGAGAAAATCATCGATGTTACCCGGAACATCCAGATCGTCCTCCATCATCCGCCCATCCACATCCACATGCCCCACCGGCGAATTCCCCACAAAACAATACAAATTCAACCCATCCACCGCCCCCGCCGGGTCAGGGTTGATCCATCGGCACAGCCACGGCGCAAAGTAGCGATATCCGTAGTAATACAACCCGGTCGCATCCCGTTCCTTGCCCGAATAGCGAATGGTTTTGTACGCACCGCTCTGATCGCGATGATCCTCCCAAGCCGTGCCGCCAAACGGGTAATACACTTCGCGGCTCTGCACCCTGGCGTGTTCATCCAATTCCAGCGTCCCGGACCCGAGATGGTCGGTCAGGTGGTAACGCAACGAATGGTCGGGCGCATCGGCGCCGTGCAGCCACCTCACCCGATTGCGTCCGGCCTCCAGGTCGAGCACTTCATGCTGCTTGCCGCCCGGACGATGATGGATCTCCAGCCCCGGCAGGTAGCGCACTTCGGCGATCACGGTGCGGGCGGCGGCCAGTGCAGTGCGGACTTTGCGCAGGCGTTTGCCACCGCCGCCGTAGAGGTAGCGTTCGGTGTCGTCGTCTTCGTCTTCGTCTTCGCGCACCACCGGTGACACGCTGGACAACTGGTTACGCGCATCCCAGGTCATGGTTTGGCCAGGCTGCAAATATTGCAGGTTGCCGTTGGCGTCGAAATGGCGGGCGAAATCCGGTGGTTGTTCGCCCTTGAGCAGGCTGCGATTGCTGTCCGGGTCGATGTCCCAGCGCCGGGTGAACGGCTGGACGCCGAGGTGGCGCAGTTCGGTCAGGTTGCCGCCCGCGTCGTAGTCGTATTCTTCGCGGTAGTTGACCACGGCGTTGGGGTTGGCCGAGGCGCGGTAGGGAGTGCCGGGATAACTGGATGAGCGCTCGGCTTCCCAGCCGGTGGCGTGGGTTAATTGACCAAAGGTGTCGTAGCCGTAGGTACATTGGCCGTCGATGCGCTGGTTGTTGTGGTAACGAATCGGCACTGCGTGATTGTCGATCTGGAGGATGTTGCCCATCGGGTCGACGTTGTATCGCAGGTCTTGCAGCGGCGCGGTGTTCGGCAACCCGGCGCACAAGCGCAACAGGCGCCCATCATCCAGTGCGTACTGCGCCTCGGTGACCACACCGTTGCCAGCGGTTTCCCGTTCGACTTTTCCGCCGGGGTTGTAGTGGATGTCGTGCACCAGGCATTGTCCGGGTGCGACAGTGTTCGCCGGTTGCAACCAGCCGTCCTTGAGCTGCCCGGCCACGGTGTAGGTGAAGTGACGACGGTGTTTTTTGGCGTCGGTGAGGCTTAGCAAATCGCCCAACGGGTTATAGGCCCAATGGCTTGCAAGCCCGGGATCAGCTTCCAGCAAGCGATCGCGTGCGGCGCAGTCCAGCGGCCAATCCGGCGGATCGAGGGAGGCCAGAAAGTGGCTGATTTCACTTAACGCGAACCCCCGCAGATCGTACGCCGGCATGTGCCGCGTGCCCGCCGGATCGTCGTGGCGAATCACTCGACCGCATTGATTGGCAGCATCAAAACCGGCCCCGGCGCTGCCGTATTCAAAGCGCTCCACAACCCGTTCCAGCTCTCTTACGGCAACAGGACGCAGCGACGAATCGTACTGCGTATCCTGCCGAGCCCCCCGACTGTCCCATCCACTCAAGACCTCATCCGCTTGCCCGGGCAACAACACCCGCCACCCGGCATCGACACTGTCAGTCGCCAACACCTTGCCGGTCAGGGTGAAACGATGATTCAGCGCAGACGCGGACAACCGCGCATCCCGTTGCTCAATCCCCCTTCCCGCCGCATCGAACACCTGCCGCGTCACCCGCGCCTGCGATGTTTGACCACTCTCCCCACGCCAGTACGCCACGCTGCGCACAGCCAGGCCGCGCGGGTCAATGACCGCCAGAGTGGGCGTTCCGTGATGCAGGCTGAGGTTGTCCATGGGCTGTGGATATCATCCGCCATCAACAGCCGTCTACTGTCACAAATCACAGGTATTCATCCCGCTGATCCGACAGATCAAAAAAACTGCCGGGACGAGCGGTTTTTTTATGCCTATGCTTTTTCGCTCGCACCCGCCAAGAGGACGTCCCCATGACTGACTGGCCGCTGGCTCAAACCTATCGCTTCAACGGGCACTCCGTCCGTTACGCCGTGCGTGGCGACGGCCCGCCGTTGGTGTTCGTGCATGGCACGCCGTTCTCTTCGTATGTGTGGCACCGGATTGCGCCGCACTTCATCACGTCGCACCGGGTGCATTATTTCGACCTGCTGGGTTATGGGCTGTCCGAGAAGGTCGAGGGCGATGTGTCGCTGGGCGTGCAGAACGAGTTGTTGACGCAGCTGCTGGAGCATTGGGGGCTGGATTGCCCGGATGTGGTGGCCCACGATTTCGGCGGCGCGACGGTGCTGCGCGCGCATCTGCTGAATGGCAAGGACTACCGCAGCCTGACGCTGATCGACCCGGTGGCGTTGACGCCGTGGGGCTCGCCGTTCGTGCAGCAGGTGCGTCAGCATGAAGCGGTGTTCAGCGGCGTGCCCGATTACATTCAGCGGGCGATTGTGTCGGCCTATGTTCGCGGGGCGATCAAGCGCGACATACCCGACGATGAACTCGCGCCCTACGTGCAACCGTGGCTGGGCGATCCGGGGCAAGCGGCGTTTTACCGGCAGATCGCGCAGATGGATCAGCGCTATACCCGTGAGGTCGAGGGGTTGTACCCGACGGTTCGTTGCCCGGTGCAGATTCTGTGGGGCGAGGATGATCAGTGGATCCCCATCGAGCGTGGCCGCGCGCTGCAGCAGATGATTGCGGGGGCGCAGTTTCACCCAATCCCCAATGCCGGGCATCTGGTTCAGGAAGATGCGCCGGAGGCGATCGTTGCCGCGCTGCTGCGTTTTCTCCCAAAAGCCCCCTGAAACACACGGACTCTTGTAGGAGCCGGCTTGCTGGCGATAGCGGTGTGTCAGTCGGCACATATGTTGCCTGTTATACCGCCATCGCCGGCAAGCCGGCTCCTACAGGGAAGCGGTGTGGTCCCGATCAATGGCGGGCATTTTTCTTTCGCTGCCGTGGTCAAAGTTCACATCTGTCCGATGCTCGATTTCCGTTGCCGCGCTAATGTCTATAACTGACGCGCCAACGCACTACTACAAGATCTCCAAAAGGATTCGCCTGATGCACATCATCAACGCCCGCCTGCGCAACCAAGAAGGCCTGCATGAATTGCACCTGGAAAACGGCCTGATCAGCAATATTGCCCGTCAGACCGAAGCGCCGACCCTGGGCCCCGATGATCTGGACGCCGGCGGCAACCTGGTGGTGCCGCCCTTCGTCGAACCGCACATCCACCTCGACGCCACGCTCACCGCAGGCGAACCGCGCTGGAACATGAGCGGCACGCTGTTCGAAGGCATCGAATGCTGGGGCGAGCGCAAGGTGACGATCACCGAGGAAGACACCAAGACCCGCGCCAGGAAAACCATCCAGGCCCTCGCCGCCCACGGCATCCAGCATGTGCGTACCCATGTCGATGTCACCGACCCGCAGCTGACGGCGCTGAGAGCGATGCTCGAAGTGCGCGAGGAAAGCCGGCACCTGATCGACATGCAAATCGTTGCATTCCCCCAGGAAGGCATCGAGTCGTACCGCAACGGTCGTGAACTGATGGAAGAAGCGATCCGCATGGGCGCGGACGTGGTCGGCGGGATTCCGCATTTCGAATACACCCGCGATCAGGGCGTGAGTTCAGTGAAGTTCCTGATGGACCTCGCCGAACGCACCGGTTGCCTGGTGGACGTGCATTGCGATGAAACCGATGACCCGCACTCGCGGTTTCTCGAAGTGCTCGCCGAAGAAGCCCGCAGCCGCGACATGGGCTCGCGGGTCACGGCCAGCCACACCACGGCCATGGGCTCTTACGACAACGCGTACTGCGCCAAACTGTTTCGCCTGCTCGGGCATTCGGGGATCAGTTTTGTCTCCTGCCCCACCGAAAGCATTCACCTGCAAGGGCGCTACGACAACTTTCCGAAACGTCGTGGCGTCACTCGGGTGAATGAGTTGCTCGAAGCGGGGATGAACGTGTGCTTCGGCCAGGACTCGATCGTCGACCCGTGGTATCCGCTGGGTAACGGCAACATTTTGCGGGTGCTCGAAGCAGGTCTGCACATCTGTCACATGCTCGGGTATCGCAACCTGCAAAGCGCGCTGGACCTGGTCACCGACAACAGCGCCAGGGCGATGAACCTGGGGGATCGGTATGGACTTGAGCGCGGGCGGCCGGCGAATTTGCTGATTCTTTCGGCGGACAGCGATTACGAGGTGATCCGCAGTCAGGGCTTGCCGCTGTATTCGGTTCGTGATGGGAAGGTGTTGATGAAGCGGCAGATGCCGGTGGTGGAGTTTTTTGGTGAGCAACCCTGAGTTTTGTGTTGGCTGAGCTGACGCCTTCGCGGGCAAGTCGGATCGCCGCATCGCTCGCTCCTACAATGATCTTCAGTGGACACAATTTTTGTGTACGGCTGCAATCCTGTGGGAGCGAGCCTGCTCGCGATGGCGATCTTGAGATCACCCCATCAATCGCGCCGTACCAAACAGGCTGACCCGACTCAACTCACCCTGCTCTTCTTCCAACAAAATCGGCGCAGTCCCACCAGGCATCACCACCTTCACCTCACCCGCCGCCACCCAACCCACCCGCCAAGCCGCACACGCCACCGCGCTCGCACTGGTACCGGACGACGCCGTCGGCCCTTCCCCACGTTCAAACACCCGAGCAGCAATTCGCCCCGCTGACTCGCGCATCGCCCATTGCAAATTAACCCCCGCCGGGCACGGTCGCCCTGCCCCGGTCGGCATCGCGTAGGCAATGCGCGTCAACCCTTCGGACAATCGCGCTTCGCGCATCTGCTCATTGGCCGGCAATGCCTCGGCATCGTCCACAAGCGTTACGCAATGCGGATTGCCGACCCGCACGAACTGGCTGCGGGACCAGGCGGGATCCAGCGCCGACAACGATTGAACGTGGCTGAGCCCACGACCGTTGAATGCCACATCGGTCACCCCTTGAGCACTGACCGCCTCGGGCCCGAACGCCGGTTTGCCCAGATCCAGCCAGAAACCCTGCACACCCTCGACCTGCGCGCGGTTCACCGATGTCTCACCGGGCGAAGGCGTGTCGGCCTTGTCGTGATGAACCCTGAGCACACACGGCGCGTTTTCCGGAAACAGCCCTTGGTCGCTGAGCGCCTGGGAGAAAATCGTCAGCCCGTTGCCACTGCGCTCGGCCAGGGTGCCGTCGGTGTTGACGATCAACAGATCGAACGGCGGCGACGTTTGAAACGGGCCGACCAGCAGACCGTCGCAACGATGGTCCTTGCTGCCGGGCGGTTGCGTGCCCGGCGCCCAGGCACAGAACGCCTCGATGGCCGACACTGCCCAGGTCGTGCGGGTTTGCGCCGCCAGACTGGCCTGTTCAGGTAAATCGATCCCTTCGCGGCGCACTGCATCCGGCGCCACTACCGCGTAGATATTGCCTCGAGCATCGTAGAACGGCGTCATGGCGCCTCCCGTGTAAACATCACAGGCGTGCAACATATCGCGAAACCGCGACGGGCTGTGCAAGGATGTCCCCCTGCCTGACCGCGAAACCGTCCGGACACTGATCGAACCTCATGGGTGAGTCACTGTCCCTTGGGGACGCGACGTTTTTTGCCAAGGATCGATATGACCAACCTCAACACGCCCACCACTTTCGTGCCCGGACGCCTGGAACAGATGTCCACGCGCATTGCCTTTTTCATCGCCGGTTTCGGGATTGCCGCGTGGGCGCCGCTGGTGCCTTACGCCAAGGCCCGGGCCGGGCTGGATGAAGGCACCCTCGGCTTGCTGCTGTTGTGCCTGGGGGTGGGCTCGATTCTGGCGATGCCGATGGCAGGGCTGCTGGCCACGCGTTTCGGCTGCCGGCGCGTACTGACGGGCGGTACGTTGTTGATCTGTCTGGCGCTGCCACTGTTGGCGACGGTGTCCTCGGTCCCGGCGCTGATAGCGGCCTTGTTCATGTTCGGCGCGGGCCTCGGCACGGTGGATTCGACGGTGAACCTGCAAGCGGTGATCGTCGAGCGCGCCAGCGGCAAAACCATGATGTCGGGTTTCCACGGGCTGTTCAGCCTCGGCGGGATTGTCGGGGCGGCGGGCGTCAGTGCCCTGCTCGGCTTTGGGGTTTCTCCGTTGGGGGCGATGCTGGTGGTGATCGTGCTGCTGCTGATCGCACTGTGCAAAGCCGCGCCGCACCTGCTGCCGTATGGCAGCGAAAGTTCCGGGCCGGCCTTTGCCATTCCCCACGGCATCGTGCTGTTTATCGGCGGGATGTGTTTCATCGTGTTCCTTGCCGAGGGCGCGGCGCTGGACTGGAGCGCGGTGTTCCTGGCGCAGGAACGCGGGATCGACACGGCCTATGCGGGATTGGGTTATGCGGCGTTTGCGCTGACCATGACGGCCGGGCGGTTGACCGGTGACAAGATCGTCCGGCGCCTCGGCGCGACACGGGTGATCGTGTTCGGTGGGCTGACGGCCGCCGGGGGCCTGTTTCTGGCGACGTTCGCACCGAGCTGGGAGATGGCGCTGGTGGGTTATGCGCTGCTGGGCGCGGGCTGCTCGAATATCGTGCCGGTGCTGTACACCGCCGTGGGCAAGCAGACGGTCATGCCTGAAAGCATTGCCGTGCCGGCGATTACGACGCTGGGTTACGCGGGGATTCTGGCGGGGCCGGCGGTGATCGGGTTCATCGCCCACGGCAGCAGTTTGAGTTTTGCCTTTGGGCTGATGGCGGTGTTGCTGGTGGCGGTTGCCATTGGCGGGAAGGTGTTGAAGGCCTGAAAAGCATCGCCGGCAAGCCGGCTCCTACAGGTTTGATGTCATTCACACAATTTGTGCACGACGCAAAACCTTGTAGGAGCCGGCTTGCCGGCGATGCAGGCGACTCGGTCTATCAGAACCCGACACTGGCCTGCACGAAGAACGTGCGCGGTGCGCCGACGTACATGCCCGAGTTGTTGTCGCTGGAGCGGGTGAAGTACTGTTTGTCGAAGATGTTTTTCACCCCGGCGCCGACTTTCAGGTTCGATAGCTGCGCGCCGAAGTCATAACCGCCCCGCACGTTCCAGGTGACGTAACCGGGAATGTCGCCGTACTGACCGTCGGCAGTGCCTTCGGTGATGTAGTTGTTGGTGAAGCTGCCATTGGAATTCACGGCAACGCCCGGCGAACGTTGTTTGGACTGGGCAAACGCATCGACGTTGTAGGTCCAGCGGTCGATGTCATATCGCAAGCCGGCAGTTGCGACCTGGCGCGAATAGAACGGCAGGTCACGGCCCTTGAAGCCCGGAATCTCCCCTTCATACACGGCACGTGTGTAGGTGAAACCGGCGTTGGCGCTCAGGCCGTCGAGCCGTGGGTCCAGTGCCGCCATGTCGTAATGCACCGATGCTTCAACGCCTTGGTGCGTGGTTGCGCCGAGGTTGGTCCAGCCCGCATCGTTGCTGATGTACTGCAACTCTTTATCGAAGTCGATGTAGAACAGCGTCACTTCGCCGCCCCACACATCATCGTTGTAGCGCGTGCCGAGCTCGTAGGTCTTGGCTTTTTCCGGCTCCAGACCGTTGGCGGTGCTGTCACCCGTACCGCCCTGACCGAGCTGGAAATACTGCAGGCTGCCGAACGAAGTCTCGTAGTTGGCGAACAGTTTCCAGGCATCGGAAATGTGATACATCACGCTCAAGGCCGGCAGCGGCTCGTTGCTTTCGATGCTGCGGTTCTTCTCGGTCACACGCTTGCCATCGGCATCTCGTACGGGGCGCTCATGCCAGTCGGTGCTGATGTGCTCGAAACGGATGCCGGGGGTAATCGTCCAGTTGCCGACGTCGATCTTGTCGTCGAGGTAAACGGAGTTGGCTTCCGTGCCGCCGGTGCGGTCCTGGTACACATGGCCGTCCGAGGCCTTGGTCACGACGGGCTCGTTGCTCTTGTTCAGCTCCAGACGGGTCGCCTGTTCGTGCATGCCTTCCTTGAGGTAGCGATAACCGACGCTGACCTCCTGGGTGGTCGGGCCCACGTCGAACACATGAGACACCCGCGGTTCGATGCCGAAGGTGTAATAGGTACGCGGGAACGAGCCGATAGTCTTCTGGTCGCGGGCGGCGATGTTGCTGCCACGGAAGCTGTCGGAGTAGTACGTCAGCACTTCTGCCTGGGTACGGTCATCGATCTGCCGCGCCCACTTGAACGAGACGTCCTTGCGGCGCCCGCTGAAGTTGTCGTTGTTGCGGTCGGACTGAAACGGATTGGCGTCGTACTGCGCCTGAGTCAGGCCGCCGGGCATGTCGGCGCTGGCGTCGTAGTAATGCAGGTTGAGGCTGAAGTCGTCGACATCGGTCGGCGCCCAGTGGGTCTTGAGCAGCACGTCGTCGATATCGTTGCCGTTGTTACGCTCACGGTAACCGTTGCCGTTCACGCCCGAGTACAACAGCGCCACGCCCATGCCGTTGTCCGCGGTACCGCCGGCAAACGCCGTGTCGATGTGCTTCCAGCCACCGTGCTTGGAGGTTTCCAGGGTGGTGCCGATTTCGGCGGAGGCTTTTTCCGGGATTGCGCGGGTCACGAAGTTGATCACACCGCCAACGTTCTGCGGCCCGTAGCGCACGGAACCGGCACCGCGCACCACGTCGATGCTGTCGAGGTTGCCGGAGGAAATCGGCGCCATGGACAGCTGCGGCTGGCCATACGGCGCGAATGCGGCCGGTACGCCGTCGATCAGCACGGTGGAGCGTGGCGACAGACGCGAAGTCAGGCCGCGCACGCCGACGTTCAGGGAGATATCGCTGCCGCCAGTGCCGTTGGCTTCTTGCACTTGCACGCCGGGCACGCGCTTCAACACGTCACCGACGTTCATCGCGCCTTGCTCGACCATGGCTTCGCGGCGAATCACCGTGCGGGCGCCGGGGTGGTTCTGCACCACGGCGGCATCGGCGTCACCGAGCCAGTCACCGACGACCTTGATGTCAGTCACGCCCAGTTCCAGCGGGCCATTGGCGGCGGAAGTCGGCGATGGAGCCGGCGTCAGGGTCACCGAACCTTCGTCGATCTGATACTCGAGACCGCTGCCCTGCAGCAATTGGCGCAAGGCCTGCTCCGGCGAAAGGTTGCCATCCACCGCCGGGGCCTGTTTGCCGGCGACCAGTTCAGGACTGAAAAAAACCTGCAACGAGGTTTGCTGGCCGAGCTCGCTCAGCGCCTGACCCAAGGGTTGCGCCGGGATGTGAATGGCATCGGCGGCAAAGGCCTGGGGCAGCGCAGCGTTGACCGCCAGCGCAAGGGCCAGCGGCAACCAAAGGGAGTTGTTGTTTTTAGCGGTGGTTTTTTTCACGTCGAACGTAGTCCTGTGGATCGCAAGAGTGTGCGCCTGTTAATGCAAACCAGTTGCAGTTGGACAGGAAGACGATCAACTCGAAAAAAACCTGAATTTATTTTGAAATTATTTCCTGACTGCCGTCATCGAGGGTGCGCACGGCCACCGGCAAGATGGTCGGCAAGGCCTTGAGCAGCGCGTCGGTGTTGTCGGATTTGAACACGCTGGTCAGGCGCAGATTGCCCACTGTGTCGTTGCCGACGGTGAGTGGCTTGTCCCGATAACGCGACACTTCCTCGGCCACTTCGGCCAGGCTGGCGTTGTTGAACACCAGTTTGCCGTTGCGCCAGGCCGTCAGTTCCGCAGGGTTGACCGCATAGGCCGCGGCCACTTTGCCCTGGGCATCAATGCGCGTTCCCAGGCCAGCGGTAAGGTTGACGAACTCATTGTCCGCCGCGCCGTGCCCCTGAACCCTGACCGTACCCTGCTCCACCACGACCCGGGTGTCACTGACGCCGCGACGCACATCGAAGCGCGTGCCGGTGACCGTGACCTTGCCGCTGCCCGCCTCGACCACGAATGGCCGATCGCTGTCGTGGGCGACGCTGAACATCGCCTCGCCTTGCGTCAACTCGATGCCGCGCTGGCCTTTTTCAAAGCGCACCTGAAGACGGCTGCGGCTGTTCAGGTCGATCACCGAACCGTCCGGCAGCGCCACCTGGCGACGCTCGCCCAACGCTGTCGAATACTCGGCGGTGTAAGGCGCCGGTTGATTCAAACCGCTGAACAGGCCCAGGCCCAGCGCCACGGCCACCACACTGGCCGCCACCGCATAACGCACCAGCGGCCGACGTTTGCTGCGCGCCGGCGGGGTTTCGCACAAGGCTTGCAGTCGCGCACGCGGCACCAGGTCGGCGGCTGTCCACAGGCCCTGAAGCAACTGAAATTCGTCGCGGTGCTGAGGGTGCTCGTTCAGCCAGTGCTCGAAACGCTGGCGCTCTTCGACGTCAATGGCCGGCTCCTGCAAACGCACAAACCACTGCGCCGCCTCATCGCGAACCGTCGTTTGCCCGCACGCGCAATCACGAGTATCCATCATGGAAGTTCCTGTTTGGCTGGGGAAGAGAGTGCACGGCCGATCATGGTTGCAAACCGTCGAGGCGGTCGCGCAGATGCCGCAGGGTGCGGATCATATACTTTTCCACCATGTTCTTGGACAGTCCCAGGCGTTCGGCGATTTCAGCCTGGGTCAGCCCTTCGATCTTCTGCCAAACAAAAACCTTGCGACAGTTGACCGGCAACTCGGTGAGCGCCCGTTCAATGGAATCAGCCAACTGGATCGCATGCATGAAATGCTCCGGGTCGCCGGACGACGACACACTGTGATCAATCGCCTCCGACTCCATGGCGCCCCGCCGATCCTCACGCCGATAACCATCCACCGCGATGTTGCGCGCAGTCTGGTGCAAATACGCCCGGGGCTGCTGCACCGCCGCCGAATCGGACTCAAGCACCCGCACGAAAGTGTCGTGGGCCAGATCCTCGGCCTGCTGACGATTTCTCAGGCGACGGGTCCAGGTGCCAACCAACTCTTCGTAATGCTCGAAAAAGCCGTGTCTGCGGGGCAACTTGGGGGTCATTGCGGTGTGCTGTGATGACGGGGCGTGAATAGTAATGCTTCCTATTAACCGGAAGCAATGGATTCCAGACAGCCAACTCGCCACCACTCGTCAACGAGAAAAGTTGATTTAGGCACACAGCCAAAGGATTCTGGCAGGCATCCAAAAGAAGCCAGCCACAAGCTGTAGCAAAGTGCAGTCATGCCAGTCACCGGCGTTCGTCCAGGAATTCAGACATGTTCACCTCCTTTGCCTCACTGAAAAGAAAACCCCTCGCCCGCCTCGCGCTGGCCATCAGCCTTGGCACGCTTGGCCTGCCTTACTGGGCGGGCACCGCTCAGGCCCATGGCGGGCACGCCGAGATGGTGCCGCTGCAAGCGGGCCTTGAGGAGTTTGGGGCCACGGTGAAATGGGACGACTACGCCGACCTGTTCGTGATTGCCAAGGACGGCGTTTATCTCAAGGTCAAACCGGGCAGCAAGGTCGCCATGCTCAACGGCAAACGGATGGAGCTGAGTGTGCCGGTGGTGTTCAAGGGCAAGACCGCTTTCATGTCCAAGGACTTCATCAATCAGGTGTTCCAGTCCGGCCTGGACAAGACCTTTGTCGTCGAGACGCGCCCTAACCCGCTCAACCCGCTGAGCGCGGATGAGATCAAGACCGCTGTCGAGATCATCAAGCAATCGGAGCACTACAAACCCGGTTTCCGCTTCACCGAAGTTTCGGTCAACGAACCACCGAAGGATCAGGTGTGGAATTTCGTCTACAGCGGGCAAAACGTCGCCCAACCGCGTCAGGCCAACATTGTGGTGCTCGACGGCAAGCATGTGGTTGAAGGCCTGGTCGATCTCGACAGCAAGACGCTCAAGTCGTGGAAGCCGATCGAAGGTGCCCACGGCATGGTCCTGCTGGATGACTTCGCGACGGTGCAATCGGCGATTGAAGCGAGCCCCGAGTATGCGCAGGCGCTGGTCAAACGCGGTATCAGCGATGTGAAGAAGGTGGTGGCCACGCCGTTGACGGTCGGTTACTTCGACGGCAAGGACGGGCTGGCGCAGGACAAGCGCCTGCTGAAAATCGTCAGCTATCTGAATACCGGTGACGGTAACTACTGGGCGCACCCGATCGAGGGGCTGGTGGCGATTGTCGATCTGGAGCAGAAGAAACTGATCAAGATCGAAGACGACGCGGTCATTCCGGTGCCGATGAAATCGACGCCGTACGACGGACGCGGGCGTAAGGGCACGTCGGTCAAGCCGCTGGAGATTACCGAGCCCGAAGGCAAAAACTACACCATCTCCGGCAACAGCATTCACTGGCAGAACTGGGACTTCCACGTTCGCCTCGACTCGCGGGTCGGCCCGATCCTGTCCACCGTCACTTATGACGACAAGGGCAAGAAACGCAAAATCATGTACGAAGGCTCGCTGGGCGGCATGATCGTGCCTTATGGCGATCCGGATGGCGGCTGGTACTTCAAGGCTTATCTCGATTCGGGCGATTACGGCATGGGCACGCTGACCTCGCCGATCGCGCGCGGTAAAGATGCTCCGGAAAACGCCGTGCTGCTGGACGCGACCATTGCCGACTACACCGGCGCCCCGACCTCGATTCCCCGCGCCATGGCGGTGTTCGAACGCTACGCCGGCCCGGAATACAAACACCAGGAAATGGGCCAGCCCAACCTCAGCACCGAGCGTCGTGAACTGGTGGTGCGCTGGATCAGCACCGTCGGCAACTACGACTACATTTTCGACTGGGTCTTCCAGCAAAACGGCACCATTGGCATCGACGCCGGCGCCACCGGCATCGAAGCGGTCAAGGGCGTGAAATCGAAAACCATGCACGAAGCCACGGCCAAGGAAGACACGCGCTACGGCACGCTGCTGGACCACAACATCGTCGGCACCACGCACCAGCACATCTACAACTTCCGCCTGGACATGGACGTGGACGGTGAGAACAACTCGCTGGTGGAAGTGAACCCGGTGGTTGCCCCGAACGACCGTGGCGGACCGCGCACCAGCACGATGCAGACCGAAACCAAAGTCGTCGGCACCGAGCAGCAAGCCGCGCAGAAATTCGACCCGTCGACTGTTCGCCTGCTGACCAATACCAGCAAGGAAAACAAAGTCGGCAACCCGGTTTCCTATCAGTTGATTCCGTATGCCGGCGGTACGCACCCGGTGGCCAAGGGTGCCAATTTCGGCAAGGACGAATGGCTCTATCACCGCCTGAGTTTCATGGACAAACAGCTGTGGGTGACGCGCTACAACCCGGAAGAGAAGTATCCGGAAGGCAAATACCCGAACCGCTCGGACAAGGATGCGGGGCTTGGGCAGTTCACCCACGACAACCAGTCCATCGAAAACAGCGATGACGTGGTCTGGCTGACCACCGGCACCACGCACATCGCCCGTGCGGAGGAATGGCCGATCATGCCGACCGAGTGGGTGCATGTGCTGTTGAAGCCGTGGAATTTCTTCGATGAGACGCCGACGCTGAACCTCAACGCAAAGTAGGAGCCCGGCTTGCTGGCGATGGCGATCTCACGGCCGCCATCGCCGGCAAGCCAGCTCCTACAGATCGCAGGGATGCTCCGGGATTGTGGGTTGGCATAAACCTGTAGGAGCCCGGCTTGCCGGCGATGGCGATCTCATAGCCGCCATCGCCGGCAAGCCGGGCTCCTACAAAAGCAATTCGGTCAGGCGTGTTTTTTGCGGTACTCACCGGGCGAAATGCCGAAGCGCGATTTGAACGCGGTGGAAAAGTAGCTCGAATCGGAAAAGCCCCACGAATACCCCAGCACCGACAACTTCTGCTCGGTACGCGTTTGGCGCAGGGACTCCGCGCACAAATCCAGCCGCCGATTCTTGATGTACCGCGCCACCACCAATCCCTTCTTGGCAAACATCCGGTACAAACCACGCGTCGACATTCCCACCTCGCGCGCCAGCCATTCGGGGCAGAGGTCTTCCGAGCGGATGTGCTCATCGATGAAGCCCAGGGTCTTGCGAAAGAGGCGCTCATGCACGTCTGCGCATGCTTCGCTGTGGCTGATGGCCGGACGCAGCAGGCTGACAATCGCCTCCAGCGTCGCTTCGCTTTCTGCCCGGCTCAGGCATTGCTGGTGCGTGGCGTCCAGAATCAAACGGTGCGAGAGCATCGCGATGGGGGATGTCGCGGCGATCCGGTGACCGCACTGGACCGGATTGAAGCGCAGGGTTTGCTCGACCAGTTGCGACGGCAGAATCAATGACAGCTGCCGGGAGTTTTCACTGTAGGTAAAGTCGCTGGGGCGCGAGGCGTCGATCAGCGTGATATCCCCGGCCGACAGCAACACCTTGCTGTCGCCCTGAGCCATGCCGGCGCTGCCATCGAGCTGAAACACCGCAAAGTATTTACCGTCCTCGCCCGCCGCCACTTCGTGAGGCGTGCGGTACAGCCGTGCCTGGCGGGCATCGACAAAACTGAGCTTCAGCGCGCCGTCCTGGTGCTCGCGGATCTGTCCGGCAAACTCATCGCCCAGAGGTTGCGCATTGAAGGCGCCACAGATCTGGTTGATCTGATGAATCCACTGATCGAAGCCATCACGGCGCTGTGCAATTGAAGAAATCATGTCGGGCCTCACGCAGGCTTGTTTTTATTATCTACGCCAATCCACGGGTTCTCCTGAACAGTGCCGCTCCTACGCAAACAGACGGGTTACTTAAGCCCGCCAAAGCGCCGATAAAAGCTTTCGCCCACGTCCGGCAACGGACCATCGGCGGTTTCCAGTGCAGTGTTCAACCACTCTTCGGCCTTGGCGTAGATCAGCCGGTAAATGTTGCGGCACAACTGGCGGGCGGCGCGTCCTTCCCAATCGCCGGGCAACAACTCGTCCGGCAATTGCGGGTCACGCAGCAGCAGTTTGCGGTACTCGTGAATAAGCAGGACCCGTGCCAGGAAGCAGTCCGACGGTTGCAGGTTTTCCTGCTCGCGAAGCGCTTGCCAGAGCGGTCGGAACAGTTGGATGAACTCGCTGTAATGGGCCGCCAGCTCCTCGATGTTCCAGCTCTCGCGCACCTGCAAACGCAGGGCCTTGGAGGCAAGCACGTCTTGTGCGGTGGTTTCGAAGACGATGGTGTCTTCCTGGGCACCCAGGTCGAGCAAGGTCGCGTTGACGTCGGCCCGATCACTGCGCGGGCAGGCCAGCACGGCGGGCGAGATCGCACCAAAACCTTGCCACTCCAGTTCTTCGCGCACTTGTTTGCGCTTGTCCTGGGTCAGTTGCGTGAGCATCACCAGGCACCACGAACCGTCCCAGGCCGGAACGGTGGAGCTGTAGACCCGCTTGAAAGCTTTGTCGAAACGCCGACGGCCGGCGCCGGTCAGGCTGTAGTAGCTGCGACGCCCGACTTTTTCGGCGGTCAGCCAGCCTTCCTTGGTCAGGCGAAAAATCGAGGTGCGGATCAGCCGTTCATTGATGCCGATGGGCTCGAGCAACTGAATCAGGCTGCCCAGCCAGACCGTGCCGCCGTGGGGTTCGATGGCATCCCCGTACAGCGTGATGATCAAGGAACTGGCGCGGATCGGCGTCTGCTCCTGGAAGCGGGTAATCAGATGGTTCAAGGGTGTCAGGGACGACATGGGCGTACCGAGCTGAAAAAAGAAAAGGAATATACCGAATGTCCGCCGGTTAATTGCAAATCCTGTAGGAGCGAAGCTTGCTCGCGAAGGTGTGTCAGCTAAAGGGCTGTCGACTGACACACCTTCGCGAGCAAGCTTCGCTCCTACAGGGGAACAACTTTCACAGAGAACTGCCCTTGGGCCGCAGGCCGCTGTCGCTGATACGCGGGCGGTCGGGCTCCGGTTCGGTCAGCGGCTCGCAGACTTGCATCTGCTCCAGGCAACGCTTGGCCAGTTGCTGATATTCACGAGTGCCCGCCTGCTTCCACGACACCTCTTCATCGCTGAGGCTGCGCTTGACGCTGGCCGGCGCGCCCATGATCAGCGACTGCTCGGGGCCTTCGAAACCGGCCTTGACGAAGGCCGCCGCCGAGACGAATGAGCGGGCACCGATGCGCGCATTATCCATCACCACCGCATTCATCCCCACCAACGCGTCGGCGCCAATCCGGCAGCCGTGCAGCACCGCGCCATGGCCGATGTGGCCGTTGCGCTCGACCACGGTGTCGCTTTCCGGGAAACCGTGCATCACGCAGGTGTCCTGCAGATTGGCGCCCTCCTCCAGCACGATCCGGCCGAAGTCACCGCGCAGACTCGCCAGCGGACCGACGTAGCAATGGGGACCGATGATCACGTCGCCGATCAGCACGGCGGACGGGTGAACGTAAGCGCTGGGGTCAACCACCGGAGTCAGGCCATCGAGGCTGTAGCAGGTCATGGGGCGTTTCCTTATAGAGCATTCACAAAGCGATGCCGATGCAGACTCATTTTGTATCACATCACTTTTACATTAACAAAGCACAAAAACCGTATCACTTACAAAGCCACGGGCCTGCCGCGTCTATTTAGACGATAAAACCCCGGCTAAAACCAATAAAACAGGCGTATCCAGCGCTTGATCAAAGCCATTCAAACCAAAGCCATAAAACCACAAACCCGACTATAGGACACATTAAATCTATTTTTGTATTGCATTTACGTATCACGTTATAGGTATACTCCGGCAAAACCGGCCTACGCGCCGATCCAATAATGAGCCGGCATTACAGCCGAGCGTGCACCGTGAGGGCATCCGCCATGCCTCTAACCCTTGCTGTCGAATTCTTCGAACCGGGCGTCCGCCTGATTACCTTGCAGCGTCCGCAAGCGTTGAATGCCCTGACCACCCAATTGCTGGGTGAACTGGCGAACGAACTGACGGCCGCGCAAGCCGATGCCGAGACCCGCGTCGTGGTCCTGACCGGCAGCCGCAAAGCCTTCGCGGCCGGCGCCGATATCAAGGAAATGGCCGAGCGCAATCTGGTCGGCATCCTCGACGACCCGCGCCAGGCGTCATGGCAAACCATCACCCGCTTCAACAAACCGCTGATCGCCGCCGTCAACGGCTTCGCCCTCGGCGGTGGCTGCGAACTGGCGATGCACGCCGACATCATCATCGCCGGCGAGGACGCACGTTTCGGCCAGCCGGAAATCAACCTCGGGATCATGCCCGGCGCCGGCGGCACCCAACGTTTGCTGCGCGCCGTCGGCAAATCCATGGCCATGCAGATGGTCCTGACCGGTGAGCCGATCGACGCCCGCCAGGCCCAGCGCGCCGGGCTGGTCAGCGAAGTCACCCAACCGGAATTCACCGTCGAGCGTGCGCTGCAGATCGCCCGCAGCATTGCCACGAAAGCACCGCTGGCGGTGCGCCTGGCCAAGGAAGCGCTGCTCAAGGCGATGGACACCGACCTCGCCAGCGGCCTGCGTTTCGAGCGCCACGCCTTCACCGTGCTGGCCGGCACCCGCGACCGCGACGAAGGCATCGCAGCCTTTCAGCAAAAGCGCACGCCGACCTTCACTGGCCAGTAATCCGGCCATCGATAACGAATTCGAACGACCTCCCAGAGAACGTCAAGACCATGAACTTCGAACACATCCTGTTTTCCATCGAGGCCGGCGTTGCCCTGCTGAGCCTCAATCGCCCGGACCAACTCAACAGCTTCAACACCCAGATGCACGGCGAAGTGAAGGAAGCGCTCAAGCAGGTTCGGCAGAACCCGGACGTGCGCGTACTGCTGCTGACCGGTGAAGGTCGCGGTTTCTGCGCCGGGCAAGACCTCAGCGACCGCAATGTCGCGCCGGGCAGCGCCGTGCCGGATCTGGGTGAGTCCATCGAGAAGTTCTACAACCCGCTGATCCGCCAGTTGCGCGACCTGCCGCTGCCGGTGATCTGCGCGGTCAATGGCGTGGCGGCCGGCGCCGGCGCCAACATTCCACTGGCTTGCGATCTGGTATTGGCAGCGCGTTCGGCGAGCTTCATCCAGGCCTTCTGCAAGATCGGTTTGATCCCGGATTCCGGCGGCACCTGGACCTTGCCGCGCCTGGTCGGCATGGCCCGCGCCAAGGCGCTGGCCTTGCTCGGTAATCGCCTGAGCGCCGAGCAAGCCGAGCAATGGGGGCTGATCTACCGCGTGGTGGATGACGCCGAATTGCGCAATGAAGCCCTGACCCTCGCCCGCCATCTGGCCACGCAACCGACATACGGTTTGGCCCTGATCAAACGCAGCCTCAACGCCAGCCTGAGCAACACCTTCGACGAACAGCTGGAGCTGGAAAAAGACCTGCAACGCCTGGCTGGGCGCAGCGAGGATTACCGTGAAGGCGTCAGCGCGTTCATGGAAAAACGCAGCCCAAGTTTCAAGGGGCGCTGAGTCATGACCGCACTGAACACTAACGCGCGCATCGCGGTGATCGGCGCCGGGGCCATGGGCGCAGGCATTGCCCAGGTCGCGGCGCAGGCCGGTCATCCGGTATTGCTGCTGGACAATCGCCCCGGCGCTGCGGCCCAGGCCATTGAAGGCATTGATCGACAACTGGGCAAACGGGTCGAGAACGGCAAACTGTCCGCCGAGTCGCGCAGCGCAACGATTGCGCGCCTGCACGCCGTGGAAGCCATCGAAGCGCTGGCCGAGTGCGAGCTGATCATCGAAGCCATCGTCGAAAACCTTGAGGTCAAACGCGCGCTCTTTCGCCAACTGGAAGGCATCTGCGGTGAGCACTGCATTCTGGCGAGCAACACCTCGTCGCTGTCGATCACCAGCATCGCCGCGCAGCTGAACCATCCGCAACGCTTGCTCGGCTTGCACTTCTTCAACCCGGCGCCGGTCATGGCGCTGGTGGAAATCGTTTCCGGGCTGGCCAGCGATCCGGCGTTGGCCGAGTGTCTGTACGACACCGCCAAAGCCTGGGGCAAAAAACCCGTACACACCCGCTCGACACCGGGCTTTATCGTCAACCGCGTCGCCCGCCCGTTCTACGCCGAAAGCCTGCGCCTGCTGCAGGAAGGCGCGGCGGATTGCCCGACGCTGGATACGCTGATGCGCGAGGCCGGTGGTTTTGCGATGGGCGCCTTCGAACTGACCGACCTGATCGGCCATGACGTCAACTATGCCGTGACCTGTTCGGTGTTTGATGCCTATTACGGTGACACACGTTTCCTGCCTTCGCTGATTCAGAAGGAATTGGTCGACGCCGGGCGCCTGGGTCGCAAGAGCGGCCATGGTTTCTACCGTTATGGCGAGGATGCCTCGCGACCACAGCCGACCTCTATCAGCAGCGATCAGCCGGTTGAAACCTGCGTCGTGGAAGGTGATCTCGGCATCGCCAACGCGTTGATTGCGCGTCTGCGCGAACATCAGATCAACGTCATTCAGCGCGATGGCCAGGGCCTGTTGAAAGTCGGCGATGCCGTGCTGGCGCTTAGCGACGGGCGCATGGCCTGTCAGCGGGCGAAAGAAGACGGGCTGCGCAATCTGATCCTGCTGGACCTGGCCTTCGACTACGGCAAGGCCAGCCGCATCGCCATCAGTTGCTCGGCAGACATCACCCCTTCGGCACTCGAACACGGCGTAGCACTGCTGCAACGCGCTGGATTCACCGTCAGCCAACTCAGCGACAGCCCGGCGCTCGCGGTGTTGCGCACGGTGGCGATGCTCGCCAACGAAGCCGCCGACGCCGTGCTGCAAGGCGTGGCCTCGGCCGCCGACATCGATCTGGCGATGCGCGCCGGGGTCAATTACCCGCAAGGCCCGCTGGCCTGGGCCGACGCCATTGGCCTCGCGCACATCCTCAACGTGCTGGAAAACCTGCAAACGAGCTACGGCGAACAACGCTATCGACCGTCGCTGCTGTTGCGCCGCCGCGTCGCTGAAGGGAGGACGTTCCATGACTAATCACGAAGCAATGAACCTGGCCAGCAACTGCGCGCAAACGATGTTCAAGCGCGACGCCGCGAGCCAGGCCATGGGCATGCGCCTGCTCTCGGCGGCACCGGGCTGCGCCCGCGTCGGCATGAGCGTGCGCGCCGACATGATTCAGGGCCACGGCACCTGCCACGGCGGTTACCTGTTCGCCCTCGCCGACTCGGCGTTTGCCTTTGCCTGCAACAGCTACAACGAAGCCACCGTGGCCATCGGTTGCAGCATCGACTACATCGCCCCGGCACGCCTGGGCGACACCTTGACCGCCGATTGCACCGAGCAGAGCCGCTCCGGTCGCACCGGCAACTACGACGTGCGGATTGAAAACCAACTGGGCCAGCTGATCGCGCTGTTCCATGGCAAATCCTACAAAGTGCGCGGCGCTGTGCTCGCGCAGGAGACCCCGAATGAATGACGCCTTGATCATCGACGCCGTGCGGACCCCGATCGGCCGCTACGCCGGTGCCTTGAGCAGCGTACGCGCCGACGACCTCGGTGCAGTGCCGTTGCGCGAACTGCTGCGCCGCCACCCGCAGGTCAACTGGAATGCCGTGGATGATGTGATCTACGGTTGCGCCAACCAGGCCGGCGAAGACAACCGTAACGTCGCACGCATGTCGGCGCTGTTGGCCGGGTTGCCGGTCAGCGTGCCGGGCACCACGCTCAACCGTTTGTGCGGTTCCGGGCTGGATGCCATCGGCACCGCGGCGCGGGCGATTCGTTGCGGCGAAGCCGGGCTGATGCTGGTCGGCGGCGTCGAATCGATGTCCCGCGCGCCGTTGGTCATGGGCAAGGCCGAACAGGCCTTCTCCCGGGATGCGCAGGTCTACGACACCACCATCGGCTGGCGCTTCGTCAATCCGCTGATGAAAAAAACCTACGGCATCGACTCGATGCCGGAAACCGCCGAGAACGTCGCCGAGCAGTTCAACATCTCCCGCGCCGACCAGGACGCCTTTGCCCTGCGCAGCCAGCAGCGTGCCGGCGCGGCCCAGGCCAGTGGGCGTCTGGCCAAGGAAATCGTCGCGGTGGAAATCCCGCAGCGCAAAGGCCCGGCCAAAATCGTCGAGCATGACGAACACCCACGCGGCGACACCACGCTTGAGCAGTTGCAGAAGCTCGGCACACCGTTTCGCGAAGGCGGCAGCGTCACCGCCGGTAATGCCTCCGGGGTCAATGACGGCGCTTGCGCGCTGTTGCTGGCCAGCCCGGCGGTCGCCAAACGCCACGGCCTGAAGGCTCGCGGCCGGGTTGTGGCCATGGCCACTGCCGGCGTCGAGCCGCGCATCATGGGCATCGGCCCGGTACCAGCGACGCGCAAAGTGCTGGAACTGGCCAACCTGAGCCTCGCCGACATGGACGTGATCGAACTCAATGAAGCCTTCGCCGCGCAAGGCCTGGCGGTGTTGCGAGAACTGGGTTTGAGCGACACCGACCCGCGGGTCAACCCGAATGGCGGCGCCATCGCCCTCGGCCACCCATTGGGCATGAGCGGCGCGCGGCTGGTGACCACCGCCCTGCACGAACTGGAAGAACGTCAGGGCCGCTACGCGTTGTGCACCATGTGCATCGGCGTCGGCCAGGGCATTGCGCTGATCATTGAGCGCTTGTCCGACTAAAGAATCGCGATTCCCGGGGAGCCTAGAGGTATCCTTGGGGCATGCACTCAAAGCCCGGCTGCGGCCGGGCTGAAACACAAAAATAATTCGAGTGAAGTTATGAACATGCCAATTGCCAAAGCCGTGCTTGATCCCGTGCTGGACCCGCTGGAAACCGCCAGCATTGACGAACTCCGTCAGCACCAGCTGGAACGCCTGCGCTGGAGCCTCAACCACGCCTACAAAAATGTGCCGCTGTACCGTCAGCGTTTCGATGCACTGGGCGTGCACCCGGATGACATCAAGTCCCTGGAAGACCTGGCGAAGTTTCCGTTCACCACCAAATCCGACCTGCGCGACAACTACCCCTACGGCATGTTTGCCGTGCCGATGCAGGACGTGGTGCGCCTGCACGCATCCAGCGGCACCACCGGCAAACCGACCGTCGTCGGTTACACGCAGAACGACATCGACACCTGGGCCAACGTGGTCGCTCGCTCGATCCGCGCAGCCGGTGGCCGACGTGGCGACAAAGTGCACATTTCCTATGGCTACGGCCTGTTCACCGGCGGTCTCGGCGCGCACTACGGTGCCGAACGCCTGGGTTGCACGGTGATTCCGATGTCCGGCGGCCAGACTGAAAAGCAAGTGCAACTGATCAAGGATTTCCAGCCGGACATCATCATGGTCACGCCGTCGTACATGCTCAACATCGCCGATGAAATCGAGCGCCAGGGCATCGACCCGCACAAACTGGCCCTGCGCCTGGGCATCTTCGGTGCCGAGCCGTGGACCGGCGAACTGCGCAGCGCCATCGAGAACCGCTTGGGCATCACCGCACTGGACATCTACGGCCTCTCGGAAATCATGGGGCCGGGCGTCGCCATGGAATGCGCCGAAACCAAGGACGGGCCGACGATCTGGGAAGACCATTTCTACCCGGAAATCATCGACCCGGTCACCGGTGAAGTGCTGCCGGACGGGCAGATGGGCGAGCTGGTGTTCACGTCCCTGAGCAAGGAAGCCTTGCCGATGATCCGCTACCGCACCCGCGACCTGACGCGCCTGCTGCCAGGGACTGCGCGGCCGATGCGGCGGATCGACAAGATCACCGGGCGCAGCGATGACATGTTGATCATTCGCGGGGTTAACGTGTTTCCGACGCAGATCGAGGAGCAGGTGCTGAAAATCAAACAGCTTTCAGAGTGTTATGAGATTCATCTGTATCGCAACGGGAACCTGGACAGCGTGGATGTGCATGTCGAGTTGAAGGCTGAGCACCAGCACTTGAGCGATGAGCAGCAGAGGGCTGTTTGTGGCGAGTTGAGCAAGCACATCAAGACGTATATCGGGATCAGTTCGCGGATTGTTTTGCAGCCTCTGCATTCGATCAAGCGCTCTGAGGGCAAGGCTTGTCACGTAATGGACAAACGCCCGAAAGCATGACTGCTGCACCCTTTAAGCCCCGCTTTTGCGGGGCTTTTTTTTGGGTGTACGTGCACGAATCCTGTGGGAGCGAGCCTGCTCGCGAAGGGTTTATAGGCAGCCCGACTCTCGCGGATGTACACGGTCCTTGTAGGAGCCGGCTTGCCGGCGATGGCTATTTGAGGGTGTACATATCCATTCCTGCGGTAACGGCCGCTAATGGTTTCGCCCTTACGGCGAGTCACTTGGAAGAGCCCCAAGTAACCAAGGGCTCTTGCCCCTTTCGTTCGGTGCCTCGCCTAGGCTCGGCATTCCCTCGCTCCGGTCCTGCTCCGTGGGCCCGCCGCCATCGGCCATCCATGGCCGGGGGCGGCTAACCCGGCATCCATGCCGGGTTGCCCACTGCGCAGAACCTCCACTCGGCCTCTCGAGGGGGCGCTCAGATCAAGAGCTGAAGGCGAGCTAACGCTCGGCCTGATGAGTGGTGGAAATCAAAAGCGTATGGGATTCCCTGTAGGAGCCGGCTTGCCGGCGAAAAGCGTCCAGACACCGCGTTCATCCAGACAACCCGCGTCATCGTTGACGACCATCGCTGCGATGCGGCGACCCGACAAGCCAGCTCCTACAGGGTCATGTGAACCACAACGAACGAGTCAGAGATTACGCGAGAGCGCTCTTGTGACGACGCGTCTGGCAGTGGCGCGCCTGTCCAGCATGTAGATGTGGTTATCCAGCTCAGGCACCAGTCGTGCTTTGCGTTTGTCGTCGAACTTTCCCACTGTCATTAAATAGATCATCGGCAGCACGATCCCTCCCCACCACTGGCCGGACAGAAAAAAGATGAAAGGCCACGGGATCAACAGAACCGCCAAAATCCACCCGTTGGCGCGCATAGTCGGGATCAATTCCTGGTAGAGAAAATCACTCGATTCCAAGTCGAAACTGAGGGAAAGATTGTGATTGCGCAGAAGCACGGGGTACATGTCTTCCTTGTGTGAACTTCCGGCGTAGATCACGTAAACCTCATGACCTTTGCGTAAATGGAAATCTTCAAAAGCATATTCCAGACGGAGCTCATCGCCTCCCTTCGTTCTGATCCATACCACACGACGGCTCGGCGTATTGCTGATCACCACCCCATGCTCGATGTGAAAATGAATCCTGACCTTACCGAAGGTGAAATCCTGCATGCCCACTCCTTGAAATTCCGTCACCGACGACGAGTCGCCCAGTCGGTAAGCAGCGGATGCTACTAAGGCGCCATCAGGCTGTCCAGAAACCGGACTCGCCCCGTACGTCGAAAGCGATACAAAAAAACATACGACACGATATTTTGTGTTTGATATTAAATTCTGTATCGCTTATAAAGTTCTCCATGCCCTCGATCAGATTCAAGGCGGGAGACCCCCAATGTACGCACAGCTCGTAGAAACCGGCGTTAAGCGCATCAAGGACCTGTCGGAAATGTCCGAACAGGAACGCGCCTTCCAGGAAAAAATCGATTCAGAAATCAAGATCGAAGCGAAAAACTGGATGCCTGATGCCTATCGCCAGACCCTGATCCGGCAGATCTCGCAGCACGCCCACTCGGAAATCGTCGGCATGCTGCCCGAAGGCAACTGGGTCACCCGCGCGCCATCGCTCAAACGCAAACTGCAATTGATGGCCAAGATTCAGGACGAAGCCGGCCACGGCCTGTACCTGTACAGCGCCATGGAAACCCTCGGCGCCGACCGCGACGAAGAAATCGCCAAGCTGCACAGCGGCAAGGCCAAGTACTCGAGCATCTTCAACTACCCGACCCTGAACTGGGCCGACATGGGCGCAGTGGGCTGGCTGGTGGACGGCGCCGCGATCGTCAATCAGGTGGTGTTGCAACGCACCTCATACGGCCCCTACTCCCGGGCCATGGTGCGCATCTGCAAGGAAGAAAGTTTCCACCAGCGCCAAGGCTACGAAATCCTTTTGACCATGATGCGCCACGGCAATCAGGCGCAAAAAGACATGGTCCAGGACGCGATCAACCGCCTGTGGTGGCCGTCGCTGATGATGTTCGGCCCGAGCGACGAACACTCGCCGAACAGCGCCCAGTCCATGGCCTGGAAAATCAAGCGCCAGAGCAACGACGAACTGCGCCAGCGCTTTATCGACCAGACCATCCCGCAACTCGAATTGCTCGGTTGCACCTGCCCCGATCCGGACCTGAAGTGGAACGCCGAACGCGGCCATTACGACTTCGGTGAAATCCAGTGGAGCGAGTTCTACGAAGTGCTCAAGGGCAACGGCCCGTGCAACCAGGAACGCGTCGCCACCCGCCGCAAAGCCATTGAAGACGGCGCTTGGGTCCGCGAGGCCGCGGTTGCCCACGCCCGCAAAAAACAAAACAAGAACGCCGCCTGATTCGGCCACCTGATCTGGAGACACCGCCATGTCCGAATGGACCCTTTTCGAAGTCTTCGTGCGCAGCAAGCACGGCCTCAACCACAAGCACGTCGGCAGCGTGCATGCCGCCGACACCACCATGGCCATCGAGAACGCGCGTGAGTTGTACACCCGTCGCAGTGAAGGCGTGAGCCTGTGGGTCGTGCCGTCGGCACTGATCACCGCCTCGTCGCCGGATGAAAAAGACCCGCTGTTCGACCCGTCGGACGACAAGGTTTATCGCCATGCCAGCTTCTACGAGCTGCCGGCCGAAGTCGGGCACATGTGAGGTCGACCATGAATAACAACACCGATCTGATCGAATACCTGCTGCGCCTCGGCGACAGCGCCCTGATCCAGGGCCAGCGCCTGTGCCAATGGTGCGGCAAGGCGCCGGCGCTGGAAGAAGAACTGGCGCTGATGAACGTCGGCCTCGACCTCGTCGGCCAGGCGCGCAACTGGCTGGAATACGCCGCTGAACTGCTGGGCGACGATCGCGATGCCGATCACCTGGCGTTCCGTCGCGATGAGCGCGCCTATCGCAACCTGCTGCTGGTGGAACAACCCAACGGCGATTACGCGGTGACCATCCTCAAGCAGTTCCTGTATGACGCCTGGCACCTGGAAGTGCTTAAAGGTTTGAGCCAGTCCAGCGATGAGCGCATCGCCGGGATCGCTGCCAAAGCTGTAAAGGAAGTCACCTATCACCTGCGCCGCTCCAGCGAGTGGGTCGAGCGTCTGGGCGACGGCACCGAGGAAAGCCACAAGCGCATGCTCGCAGCGATCCCTGAGGTCTGGCGCTTTACCGTGGAACTGATCGCTGCCGATGACAGCGAACAGCGTCTGTGCGAAGCCGGCATCACCCCGGACATCGCCACGGTCGCCGCCGCGTGGCAAGCCAGGGTCAACGAGATTTTCGCCAGCGCCACCCTGCCCGTGCCTGCCGCGCCGAGCTATTTCTACCTGAATGCGCGCAAGGGGCTGCACACCGAACACCTCGGCATCCTGTTGGCGGAGATGCAATTCCTGCCACGAGCGTACCCCGATGCAACCTGGTGAGCTGATCGCCAGCGACCTCGGCGCCCGGCCGGCCCAACCGACGGACTTGGCCGCCGCGTGGGCGACCCTGGCGCAGGTCATGGACCCGGAAGTGCCGGTGGTCAGCGTGGTCGACCTCGGCATCGTGCGCGATCTCGACTGGCAAGCCGGCCACTTGCACGTGGTGGTCACGCCAACCTACTCCGGCTGCCCCGCCACCGAGGTGATTGAAAGCGACATCCGCGATGCGCTGGAACTTGCCGGCTTCAGGGCACCGCAACTGGAACGCAAATTGACCCCGGCGTGGACCACCGACTGGATCACCGACATTGGCCGCGAACGCCTGCGCGCTTATGGCATCGCACCGCCCGACGGCAGCACCAGCAAACGCAGCCTGCTCGGCGAAAGCCCGGTGATCGTCTGCCCGCAATGCGGCAGCGCGCACACCGAAGTGCTCAGCGAGTTCGGTTCCACCGCGTGCAAGGCGTTGTACCGCTGCGTCGATTGCCGCGAGCCGTTCGACTATTTCAAGTGCATCTGAGCGGCGATCGGCCGTCCCAGCTGGAGAACAATAATGAGCAAATTTCACAGCCTGACCATCAAGGACGTGCGCGCCGAAACCCGTGACGCGGTGTCCATCGCCTTCGATATTCCGCAGCACCTGCAAGACAGTTTTCACTTCACCCAGGGCCAGCACCTGGTGATGCGCACGCAGATGGATGGCGAAGAAGTGCGTCGTTCGTATTCGATTTGCACCGGCGTCAATGACGGCGAACTGCGCGTCGCGATCAAGCGTGTGGCCGGCGGGCGTTTCTCCGCATTCGCCAATGAGCAGCTCAAGGCCGGGCACAGCCTGGAAGTGATGCCGCCGGCCGGGCACTTCTGCGTCGAACTCGACCCACAACGCCACGGTCATTACCTGGCCGTGGCGGCGGGCAGCGGCATCACGCCGATCCTGTCGATCATCAAGACCACCCTGCAAACCGAACCGCACAGCCGCGTCACGCTGCTGTATGGCAACCGCTCAAGTTCCGGCGCGCTGTTCCGTGAACAGCTCGAAGATTTGAAAAACCGCTACTTGCAGCGTCTGAACCTGATCTTCGTGTTCAGCCGCGAGCAGCAGGATGTCGACCTGTACAACGGCCGGATCAACGCCGAGAAATGCGAGCAACTGTTCTCCCGCTGGCTCGATGTCAAAGCCCTCGATGCGGCATTCATCTGTGGCCCGCAGGAGATGACCGAAACCGTGCGCGACAGCCTCAAGGCCAAGGGCATGGCACCGGAGCGCATCCATTTCGAACTGTTCGCCGCCGCTGGCAGCCAGCAAAAACGCGAGGCTCGCGAGGCTGCACGGCAAGTTGATGCGGCGGTCAGCCAGATCACCGTTATCAGCGACGGCCGCGCGCTGGCCTTCGACCTGCCGCGCAACAGCCAGAGCATCCTCGATGCCGGCAACGCCCAGGGCGCCGAACTGCCTTACTCGTGCAAGGCCGGCGTGTGCTCGACGTGCAAATGCAAGGTCATCGAAGGCGAAGTGGAAATGGACAGCAACCACGCCCTGGAAGACTACGAAGTGGCTGCCGGTTACGTGCTGTCGTGCCAGGCGTATCCGGTCAGCGACAAAGTCATCCTGGATTTCGACCAACTCTGATTATCCGGCAAACACGGAACCTGTAGGAGCGAGGCTTGCCCGCGAAGACTGACCATCAGACGACATCAATGTTGAATCTGCCGGCCTCTTCGCGGGCAAGCCTCGCTCCTACAGGGACCGGGGCGCCCCCGAGAACCTGCTTCACCCCACAACAAAAACAACAACAGAGAGCGTGCCATGACACCCACTGACGTAGAACTCATCCGCCAGCACCCCGATTTCATCCAGCTGGTTCGTCGCAAACAAAACCTGTACTGGTCGCTGTCGCTGATCATGCTGGTGATCTATTTCGGCTTCGTGTTGCTGGTGGCGTTCTCCCCCGCCACCCTCGGTCAGTCCTTGAGCGGCGGCGTGACCTCGGTGGGCATGCTGGTCGGTGTGGTGATTGTGGTATTGGCCTTCGCGCTGACCGGTTTCTACGTCTATCGCGCCAACAACGTGATTGATCCGCTCAACGAAAAGCTGAAACAGGAGTGCGCCCGATGAGCCGTCTCCTGGCGTTGTTCCTGTTGCCGCTGGCAGCGGTCACCGACTTCGCGGTCGCCGCCGACGGCGCGTCCCGCCCACTGAACTGGAACGCCATCGGCATGTTCCTGGTGTTCGTGCTGTTCACCCTCGGCGTCACGCGTTGGGCCGCATTGCGTACCCGCTCCGCCAGCGACTTCTACACCGCAGGCGGTGGCATGACTGGCTTCCAGAACGGCCTGGCGATTGCCGGCGACATGATCTCGGCGGCGTCTTTCCTCGGCATCTCGGCGATGATGTTTCTCAATGGCTACGACGGCTTGCTCTACGCCCTGGGCGTGTTGGCGGGCTGGCCGATCATCCTGTTCCTGATCGCTGAGCGCCTGCGCAACCTCGGCAAATATACGTTCGCCGACGTGGTCTCTTATCGCCTGGAACAAACCCCGGTGCGCCTGACCTCGGCGTTCGGCACCCTGACTGTTGCGTTGATGTACCTGGTGGCGCAGATGGTCGGTGCCGGCAAGTTGATCGAGTTGCTGTTCGGCATCGACTACCTCTACGCGGTGATGCTGGTCGGTGTGTTGATGGTGTTCTACGTGACCTTCGGCGGCATGCTCGCCACCACGTGGGTGCAGATCATCAAAGCGGTGATGCTGCTGTTCGGCACCACGTTCATGGCGTTCATGGTGCTCAAGCATTTCGGTTTCAGCACCGAAGCGATGTTCGCCGGCGCCACTGCCGTGCACGCCAAGGGCAGCGCGATCATGGCGCCCGGTGGTTTGCTGTCGAACCCGATCGATGCGATCTCGCTGGGCTTGGGCATGATGTTCGGCACCGCCGGTCTGCCGCATATCCTGATGCGTTTCTTCACCGTCAGCGATGCCAAGGAAGCGCGTAAAAGCGTGTTCTACGCCACCGGTTTCATCGGTTACTTCTACTTGCTGCTGATCATCGTCGGCTTCGGCGCCATCGTCATGGTCGGCACCGATCCTGCGTTCCGCGATGCCAGCGGCGCGATCATCGGCGGCGGCAACATGATCGCCGTGCACCTGGCACAAGCCGTGGGCGGCAACCTGTTCCTCGGCTTCATCTCGGCAGTCGCGTTCGCCACCATTCTGGCGGTGGTCGCAGGCCTGGCGTTGTCCGGCGCCTCGGCGGTGTCCCACGACTTGTATGCCTGCGTGATGCGCAAGGGCCAGGCCACCGAGCAGCAGGAAATCCGCGTGTCGCGCATTGCCACGCTGTGCATCGGCGTGCTGGCGATCATCCTCGGCCTGCTGTTCGAATCGCAGAACATTGCGTTCCTTTCCGGCCTGGTGCTGGCCATCGCCGCGTCGGTGAATTTCCCGGTGCTGTTCCTTTCGATGTACTGGAAAGGCCTGACCACTCGCGGCGCGGTCACCGGCAGCCTGACGGGGCTGGTCTCGGCGATTGTCCTGCTGGTGCTGAGCCCGGCGGTGTGGGTCAACGTGTTGCATCACGACAAGGCGCTGTTCCCGTACTCCAACCCGGCGCTGTTTTCCATGAGCCTCGCGTTTTTCAGTGCCTGGCTGTTTTCGGTCACCGACACCTCGCCGCGAGCGGCCCTTGAGCGCGGACGCTACCTGGCGCAGTTCATCCGTTCGATGACCGGCATCGGTGCCTCCGGCGCCAGCAAGCACTAATCACGACCGACTGATGGCAGGGAATAAAAACAATGAAGCCCGCACGTTCTGCACCCTACGAATCACTGTTTTCGCTGGCCGCCGTATTGAGCCTGCCCATGGTCGCCCCCAGCGCCATGGCCGACTTCATCGACGACAGCAAGGCCCGCATTGAAATGCGCAACCACTACATCAATCGCGATTTCCGTCAGGACAACGCGGCGCAATCCAAAGCTGAAGAATGGGCGCAGGGTTTCACCGCGCGCATCGAGTCCGGGTTCACCGACGGCACTTTAGGCTTCGGTCTCGATGCATTGGGGGAGCTGGGATTGAAACTCGACTCCAGCCCGGATCGCCGTGGCACCGGGCTGCTGCCCTTCGGTCCGAAAAGCCATGAGCCGGCGGACGAGTTCAGCGAGTTGGGGCTGACCGGCAAGGTGCGGGTGTCGAAAAGCGTGTTGAAGCTCGGCACCCTGCAACCTCTGCTGCCGGTGGCGACCTACAACGACACCCGCCTGCTCGGTTCGACCTTTGAGGGCGGTTTGCTGACCAGCCAGGAAATCAGTGGCCTGACGCTGAATACCGGGCGCCTGACCAAGGCCAACCTGCGGGACTCCTCCAGCAACGATGACATCGGTTACGCCGCCGCCAGCAGTGATCACTTCGACTTTGCCGGTGGCAGCTACGCGTTCAGTCCGCAACTGAACCTGAGCTACTACTACGGCAAGCTCGATCAAATTTATCGCCAGCAATTTGTCGGGTTGGTGCATACCCAGCCGCTGGGCAACGGTTTCAACCTGCGCAGCGACTTGCGCTATTTCGACAGCCGGGGCGACGGCGCCGAACGCGCCGGGCGCATCGACAACCGCAACTTCAACAGCATGTTCACCGTGTCCCACGGTGCCCACAAGGTCAGCGCCACGTACCAGCAGTTGTCCGGCGACAGTGCCTTTCCGTTCCTCAACGGCGGCGATCCGTACGTGGTCAACCTGGTGACCTTCAACACCTACACCCGCGCCGACGAGGACTCCTGGCAGTTGCGTTACGACTACGACTTCGCGGCGCAAGGCATTCCCGGCCTGACCTTCATGACCCGCTACACCGACGGTCGCCACGTCAAGGCCGGCACCGTCGACAACGGTCGTGAGCGCGAGCGCGACACCGACATCAGTTACGTCATCCAGAGCGGCGTGTTCAAGGACGTCAGCCTGCGCTGGCGCAACGTGACCTTCCGCTCCGGCAATGGCCTGAACACCGCCCTCGATGAAAACCGGCTGATCGTCGGTTACACCGTGGCGCTTTGGTAATCCCTGAAGGGCGCGGTTACCGCCGCGCCAACACCTTTCACAACCTGGAGGAATCGTGATGTCTCACGCCCCTACCCTGCAAAGTTTCATCGCCGGTCGCTGGATCGGCCAACACGGTGCCCAGGTGCTGCGCAGCGCCATCGACGGCCACGAGATTGCACGCACCCACGAGGAACGTCCGGACTTCGCCGAAGCCGTCGAGCACGGTCGTCGCCAAGGCATCAGCGGCTTGATGGCGCTGGACTTCCAGCAACGGGCGCAACGTCTCAAGGCACTGGCCTTGTACCTGAGCGAACGCAAGGAACAGCTCTACGCGATCTCCCACCACAGCGGCGCCACCCGCGCCGACAGCTGGATCGATATCGAGGGCGGCAACAGCACGCTGTTCACCTACGCCAGCCTCGGCTCGCGGGAACTGCCGTCAGGCAACATCGTCCACGAAGGCCCGGCGATGCAGCTGAGCAAGCTCGGCACCTTCGCCGGCACGCACATTCTGGTGCCGCGCGGTGGTCTTGCAGTGCACATCAATGCGTTCAACTTCCCGATCTGGGGCATGCTGGAAAAATTCGCGCCGAGCTTTCTCGCCGGCATGCCGTGCATCGTCAAACCGGCCAGCGCCACCAGCTACCTGACCGAAGCCGTGGTGCGGCTGATGGACGAATCCGGCTTGCTGCCGGCGGGCAGCCTGCAACTGATCATCGGCAGCACCGGTGACTTGCTCGACCGCCTGCAAGGCCAGGACGTGGTGACGTTCACCGGTTCGGCCGACACTGCCGCGAAGCTGCGGGTCAATCCGAACCTGATCCGCAACTCGGTGCCGTTCAACGCCGAAGCCGACTCGCTGAACTGCGCGATCCTCGCCCCGGACGTGACCCCGGACGACGAAGAGTTCGAGCTGTTCATCAAGGAAGTCGCACGGGAAATGACCACCAAGGCCGGGCAGAAATGCACCGCCATCCGCCGCGCCATCGTGCCGGCCAAACACATCGATGCCGTCGCGACCCGTTTGCGCGACCGCCTGAAGAAGGTCGTGGTCGGCGACCCGTCGGTGGAAGGCGTGCGCATGGGTGCACTGGCCTCTCACGATCAGCAAAAGGACGTCGCCGAGCGTCTGGAAAGCCTGTTGCAAAGCAGCGACCTGCTGTTCGGCGCTCGCGACGGTTTTGAACCGCGTGGCGAAAACGTCAGCCAGGGTGCGTTCTTCGCGCCGACCCTGTTGCAGGCCCGCGACCCGCACGCTGAAGGCGGCGCGCACGACATCGAAGCGTTCGGCCCGGTCAGCACGCTGATGGCCTACGACGACCTCGACGAAGCATTGGCCCTGGCCGCGCGCGGTAAAGGCAGCCTGGTGGCGAGTCTGATCACCAAGGATCCGCAGATCGCCGCCAAAGCCATTCCTGTCGCAGCAGCCTGGCACGGTCGCTTGCTGGTGCTGGACCGCGAGTCCGCCGCCGAATCCACCGGCCACGGCTCGCCCCTGCCACAACTCAAGCATGGCGGACCGGGTCGTGCCGGTGGCGGTGAAGAGCTCGGTGGTCTGCGCGCGGTAAAACACTACCTGCAACGCGCCGCCGTGCAAGGCTCGCCGACCATGCTCGCCGCCGTCACCGGTGAATACGTGCGCGGCGCCAAGGTCATCGAGACTGAAGTACATCCGTTCCGCCGGTTCTTCCAGGACCTGCAGATCGGCGAGTCGCTGCTGACCCACCGTCGCACCGTGACCGAGGCCGATCTGGTGAACTTCGGTTGCCTGTCCGGCGATCACTTCTACATGCACTTCGACGAGATCGCCGCCAAGGAATCGCAATTCGGCAAACGCATCGCCCACGGTTACTTCGTGCTGTCGGCGGCGGCCGGTCTGTTCGTCTCCCCGGCACCAGGCCCGGTGCTGGCCAACTACGGCCTGGATACGTTGCGCTTCATCAACCCGGTGGGCATCGGCGACACCATCCAGGCGCGCCTGACCTGCAAACGCAAAATCGATCAGGGCAAAAAGAGCCCGCAAGGCATTCCACAGGGCGTGGTGGCATGGGACGTGGAAGTCACCAACCAGCTGGGTGAACTGGTCGCCAGTTACGACATCCTCACGCTGGTCGTCAAACGCGAGGATTAATACAGTCCTGTAGGAGCTGGCTTGCTGGCGATGGCGTCCGCATGATCGATGCAAATCCAAAGGCCCCATCGCCAGCAAGCCGGCTCCTACAAGGGTTTTGCGTGAACGCCAGTCTCAACGTTCACACCGATCCACTGTAGGAGCCGGCTTGCTGGCGATGGCGTCCGCATGATCGATGCACATCCAAAGGCCCCATCGCCGGCAAGCCGGCTCCTACAAGGGTTTTGCGTGAACGCCAGTCTCAACGTTCACACCGATCCACTGTAGGAGCTGGCTTGCCGGCGATGACATCCGCATGATCGATGCAAATCCAAGGGCCTCATCGCCAGCAAGCCGGCTCCTACAAGGGTTTTGTGTGAACGCCAGTTTCAACGTTCACACCGATCCACTGTAGGAGCCGGCTTGCTGGCGATGGCGTCCGCATGATCGATGCACATCCAAAGGACCTATCGCCGGCAAGCCGGCTCCTACAAGGGCTTTGTGTGAACGCCAGCCTCAACGTTCACACCGATCCACTGTAGGAGCTGGCTTGCCGGCGATGTCGTCCGCATGATTGATGCACATCCCAAGGCCCTATCGCCGGCAAGCCGGCTCCTACAAGGGTTTTGTGTGAACGCCAGT